>NZ_BCBD01000027.1:0-45889 GCF_001320345.1 Pseudomonas sp. NBRC 111127
CTTCGGCGGTTCGTCTTTCTCGAATTCGTCGACTACGCCGATGCGGATCAGATCCTTGATCTTCACCTCCACCGGCAGGGTGCAGCAGGTCGAATGGCAGCCATGGCACATGTTGCTGGTGTAGCGCTGCCAGGTCTCCAGGCGGTCGACTTCGGCTGCGGCGATCAGGGTCGTTTTCATCTTTATAAGGGGCGGATCACGGTCTTGGGGCGCGCGATGATACCGGAATTGTTCAATTTATGAACAACCTTTTGCCGGAATCACCAAGTCGGCATGAAAACTGCGAACCGTAACTGTCTCTCCCTGTCGAAGGGTCTAGTCTGAACACTCTCCCTCCGCTTTCGTCAACTTGCCCGAGGATGCCCCATGTCCCAGGAACCTGAAGCTCGTGACGCCGAAGTCGCGGATTTTCGCGCTGCCGTACTGAACAAGCTGACCTATGCGGTTGGCAAGGACCCGGAGCACGCCTTCGACCATGACTGGTTCGAAGCCATCGCCCTGGCCGCGCGCGATCACATGGTCGACCACTGGATGGACCACACCCGCCAGGCCTACCGGCGTAGCCAGAAACGGGTCTACTACCTTTCCCTGGAGTTTCTGATTGGCCGCCTGCTCTACGACAGCCTGAGCAATCTGGGCTTGCTGGACATCGCCCGAGAGGCCCTGCAAGACCTGGACGTGGACCTGGAGCGCATCCGCCTGCTGGAGCCCGATGCCGCACTGGGCAACGGTGGCCTGGGGCGTCTGGCCGCCTGCTTCATGGAAAGCATGTCGACCCTGGGCATTGCCGCCCATGGCTACGGTATCCGCTACGAGCATGGCTTGTTCCGCCAGGCACTGGTCGATGGTTGGCAGCAGGAGCAGACCGAGAACTGGCTGGACTTCGGCAACCCGTGGGAGTTCGAGCGTGCCGAAGTGATCTACCCGATCAGCTTTGGCGGTAGCGTCGAAACGGTGCACGACAACCATGGCAGCCAACGCCAGGTGTGGTCACCTGGCGAGACCGTGCGTGCGGTAGCGTACGACACGCCGGTGGTCGGCTGGCGGGGTTCGAGCGTCAACACCCTGCGCCTGTGGCGGGCACGGGCGCTGGAAGAGCTGCACCTGGAGCGTTTCAACGCCGGTGACCACCTGGGCGCAGTGGCCGAGGTGGCACGTGCCGAGAGCATTTCGCGGGTGCTGTACCCGGCGGACAGTACCGAGGCCGGGCAGGAACTGCGTCTGCGCCAGGAGTATTTCTTCGTATCGGCGTCACTGCAGGACTTGCTGCGCCGCCACCTGAACCAGCATGCCTCGCTGCTCAACCTGCCCGATGCGGCCGCCATCCAGCTCAACGACACGCACCCGTCCATTGCCGTGGCGGAGCTGATGCGCTTGCTGGTGGACCAGCACGAAATCCCATGGGACAAGGCCTGGGAGCTGACCGTCGGCACCTTGGCCTACACCAACCACACCCTGTTGCCCGAAGCGCTGGAAACCTGGCCGGTGGCGTTGATGGAGCGCATGCTGCCGCGGCACATGCAGATCATCTACCTGATCAACGCGTACCATATCGACAGCCTGCGTGCCAAAGGCCTGCACGACTTCGACGTGCTGCGGGCGGTGTCGCTGATCGAGGAAGACAACGGCCGCCGAGTTCGCATGGGCAACCTGGCATTCCTCGGCTCGCACAGCGTCAACGGCGTTTCGGCGTTGCACAGCCAGCTGATGAAGAGCACGGTGTTCGCCGAACTGCACAAGTTGTATCCGCAGCGTATCAACAACAAGACCAACGGCATTACCTTCCGCCGCTGGTTGTACCAGTCCAACCCGCAACTCACCGACATGCTGGTGGAGGCGCTGGGGCCGGAGCTCAAGGACGACCCGGAGGGGCGCCTGGCCGGTTTGGTGCCGTTCGCCGACAAGGCGGGTTTCCGCAGGCAGTTCGCGGCTCAGCGCCTGCACAGCAAGCGTGCCCTGGCCAGCATCATCCAGGATCGCGTTGGCGTGACGGTCAACCCCGAAGCGCTGTTCGACGTGCAGGTCAAGCGTATTCACGAGTACAAGCGCCAGTTGCTCAACCTGCTGCATACCGTGGCCCTGTACCAGGCCATGCGCAACGACCCTGGCACCAATTGGGTGCCGCGGGTGAAGATTTTCGCCGGCAAGGCGGCGGCCAGCTACCACCAGGCCAAGCTGATCATCAAGCTGACCAACGACATCGCCCGGGTGGTGAACAACGACCCGACCGTGCGTGGCCAGTTGAAGGTGGTGTTCCTGCCCAACTACAACGTCAGCCTGGCCGAGAGCATCATTCCGGCTGCGGACCTCTCCGAGCAGATTTCCACGGCCGGTTACGAAGCCTCGGGTACCAGCAACATGAAGTTCGGCCTGAACGGCGCACTGACCATCGGTACCCTGGATGGGGCCAACGTGGAAATGTGCGAGCAGGTCGGTGCCGACAACATGTTCATATTCGGCCTGACCGCCCAGCAGGTCGAGGCGCGCAAGCGGGCGGGTGATTTTGGCGCCACGGCGGCAATCGCTGCGTCCAACCGCCTCAACGACGTACTGCAGGCGATTCGCAGCGGTGTGTTCTCGCCGGACGACCCTTCGCGCTACACCGGCTTGATCGATGGGCTGGTGGCCTATGACCGCTTCCTGGTATGTGCCGATTTCGATGCCTACTGGGATGCCCAGCAGCGCGTCGAGGACTTGTGGCACACGCCGGAGCAATGGTGGCGCATGGCGGTGCTGAACACGGCGCGGATGGGCTGGTTCTCGTCGGACCGGACCATTCGCGAATATGCTACGCAGATCTGGAAGGCGCTGGATTGAAGGTGCCTGCACCGCCTTCTTCACGGGCTCGCTCGTGAAGAAGGCGGGCGCCGACCACCGGCCTGGCACACGCTGAACTACCGACCTATTGTGCCGTCAGAGTGCCGTGGCGAGTCTCATCACTCGCTAGCCTGCAACTCTCCCTGTAAACTGCGGGGGTTTTTCATCTCCCCCATCCTTTCGGAGCCATACATGTCCCGCGTTACCCTGAGTCGCTATCTGATTGAGCAGACCCGCAGCAACAATACCCCTGCCGATCTGCGCTTCCTGATCGAAGTGGTGGCGCGTGCGTGCAAGGAAATCAGCCATCACGTGTCCAAGGGCGCCCTCGGCGGTGTGCTGGGCAGCATGGGCACGGAAAACGTGCAGGGCGAAGTCCAGAAGAAACTGGACGTGATTTCCAACGATATCCTGCTGGAGGCCAACGAGTGGGGCGGCCACCTGGCCGGCATGGCCTCGGAAGAAATGGACAACGCCTACCAGATTCCGGGCAAGTACCCCAAAGGCGCCTACCTGCTGGTCTTCGACCCGCTGGACGGTTCGTCGAACATCGACGTCAACGTGTCGGTCGGCACCATCTTCTCGGTACTGCGTTGCCCTAACGAGTACCTGAGCCAGAACGAAACCCTGAACGAAAACGCCTTCCTGCAGCCAGGCACCCAGCAGGTGGCTGCCGGTTACGCCATCTACGGCCCGCAGACCATGCTCATCCTCACCCTGGGCAACGGCGTGAAGGGCTTCACCCTGGACCGTGAACTGGGCAGCTTCGTGCTTACCCACGAGAACATCCGCGTGCCGGAAACCACCGCCGAGTTCGCCATCAACATGTCCAACCAGCGCCACTGGGAAGCCCCGGTCCAGCGCTACGTCGGCGAGTTGCTGGCAGGCGAGACCGGCCCGCTGAAAAAGAACTACAACATGCGCTGGATCGCCTCGATGGTGGCCGACGTGCACCGCATCCTGACCCGTGGCGGCCTGTTCATGTACCCACGTGACGCCCGCGAGCCAAGCAAGCCGGGCAAGCTGCGCCTGATGTACGAAGCCAACCCGATGTCGTTCATCATCGAACAGGCCGGTGGCGCCTCTACCAATGGTTACGATCGCATCCTCGACATCAAGCCAGAAAGCCTGCACCAGCGTGTGTCGGTCATTCTTGGCTCGAAAGAAGAGGTCGAGCGCGTTACCGCCTACCACAAGGAGTAAGTCATGCTCGCACCTTGGCAGCCGTTGCTGGAATGGTGGTTCGGTTGGGGCACCAGTGCCCAGGCCGTGGCTGACGAGAAGAGCACGCTGTGGTTCGGCAAGCACCACGATGCCGAGGCCCATGCGCAGTTCGGTGAACTGGTGGAGCAGGCCCTGGCCGGCGGGCTCGACGAGTGGCAGCAAAGCCCGCAGGGCTGGTTGGGCCTGCTGCTGTTGCTCGACCAGCTGCCACGCATGATCTACCGCGACACGCCGCGCGCCTTCGAGGGCGACCGGCGTGCCCAGGTGGTGGCCATGCAGGGCCTGCAGAGGTACTGGGACTACCAGCTGCTGCCGATCCAGCGGGTATTCGTGCTGGTGGTGCTGGAGCACGCCGAGGTGCTGGATTGGCAAAACCTGTGCGTCGAGCGGTTTCAGGTGCTGCTGGCTGAGCAGCCCGAGGCCAGCCGCCGGTTGTTCGAAGGCTTCCTCGACTACGCCGAGCAGCACCAGCGGGTGATCGCCCGGTTCGGTCGCTTCCCGCACCGCAACCTGGTGCTGGATCGCCCGAGCACCAGCGAAGAGATGGACTTCCTGCTGGAGCCCGGGTCCAGGTTCTGAGATGGCACGGCCCTGCTGCGCAGGCCATCGCCACACAAGGCCGCCCCTACAAGGGGCGGCTTTTTTATTGGCCGTTAACTAATGCTTTGTGATTAATCGCACAGTAGTGGCCATCCGACCAATGGTGTAGGGGTACAGGGGGCAGGGCAGGGAACAAAGGAGGGATTTTCACGTCGAAGGTCACTGCAGGCCACTCGCCTGTCTCATCTTCCCAGGAGTGTCCTTCAATGTCGTTGCGTTCCCTCGCCCTGTTGTCGCTGTGCGTCGTGCTGACTGCCTGCAGCAAGATCAACCAGGAAAACTATTCCAAGATCAAGGCCGGTATGAGCAAGGCCGAGGTCGAGCAGCTGCTCGGCACGCCGACCGAATGTTCCGGCGCGTTGGGCATGAGCAGCTGCACCTGGGGGGACGAGAAGAGCTTCATCAGCGTGCAGTATGCGGCTGACAAAGTGTTGATGTACTCAGGGCAGGGCCTCAAATGAGGCGTGTGTACCTGCTGATGGCGGTATGCCTGGCGGTGCTGCTGGGCGGTTGCGCAGGCTCTGTGCATGACCCGCTGGCGCCGAAAACCGCCGGCAACGTAGACCTCAAGCGTTACCAGGGCAAATGGTACGAGCTGGCACGCTTGCCCATGCGCTTCCAGGAGGGCTGCGAACAGTCCGAGGCCCATTACAACCTCAAGTCCGATGGCAGCTACGGGGTACTCAACCGTTGCCGCACCATGGGTGACGAATGGTTGCGCGCCGAGGGGCATGCCAATATCCAGGAGCCGGGCCATACCGATAAATTGTGGGTCGAGTTCGATAACTGGTTCACCAAGCTGGTGCCGGGCGTGGCGCGGGGTGAATACTGGATTCTGTACGTTGACGAACACTATCGCACTGCTATCGTCGGCAGCCCGGACCGCAAGTACCTGTGGATCCTGTCACGCACGCCGACCCTGCCGGCCTGGCAGCGCGAGAACCTGCTGGCCAAGGCCCGTCAGCAGGGCTATGACACCAGCCGCTTGATCTGGCGCGCTTCCGACCAGCAGATCGTCAAGATGCATTGATGGCAGCATTGCCGGCCTTATCGCCGGCAGCCATCTCTCATAGAACACTACATAACTTATTGATTTAGCAGGGGCCTTGTGGGAGCGGGCGTGTCGAGGCGTCGAACCGCCGCGAACACCGGCGTAGCCGGTGCCAGCCACCGCGGTGTATTGTTCGCGGCGGTTCGACGCCTCGACACGCCCGCTCCCACAGGTACTCCACAGTTCTCAAGCTTGGTGATGGCCCTGCATTACCCCAGCAACTGCCGCAGCACCTCGGCAAAGGCCACCCGGCTTTGTTCCTCCTGTGCATGCCGCCCCTGGCGCACTACCCACTGCCCATTCACCATCACATCGCGCACCTGGCGATCGCCGCCGGCAAACAGCCAGCGGTTGAGGATGGCATCACCCTGGGCCATCGCCAGGTAAGGGTCCTGCCCGTCGAGCACCAGCCAGTCGGCACGGTTGCCCACGGCCAGCGCGCCGATTGGCTGCCCCAGCGCTTGGGCGCCGCCCGCCAGCGCGGCGTCATACAGGGTGCGCCCGACCATTGGCTGATCACCCCGATACAGGCGGTTGCGGCGCTGGTCACGCAGCCGCTGGCCATATTCCAGCCAGCGTAATTCCTCGACCACGCTCAGCGATACATGGCTGTCTGAACCAATGCCCATGCGCCCGCCCTGGGCCAGGAACTCCACGGCCGGGAAAATCCCGTCGCCCAGGTTGGCTTCAGTGGTCAGGCACAGGCCTGCCACCGCGCCGCTGCGGGCCATGGCTGAGACTTCGTCGGGTGCTGCGTGGGTGGCGTGTACCAGGCACCAGCGCCGGTCGACGTCGACATGCTCATACAGCCACCGCAGGGGCCTCAGGCCGCTCCAGGCCAGGCAGTCGTCGACTTCCTTCTGCTGCTCGGCGATATGGATATGCACCGGTGCTTGCGTGTCACTGGCCGCCAGCACTTCGGCGAGCTGCGCCGGCGCCACCGCCCGTAGCGAGTGGAAGCACAGGCCCAGGCGCTGCGCGGGCTGTGTGGCCAGCGCGGGGGCCAGCTGCGCCTGCAGTTGCAGGTATTGGTCGGTGGTATTGATGAAGCGCCGCTGGCCGTGGTTCGGCGCCAGGCCGCCGAACCCGGCATGGCTGTACAGCACCGGCAACAAGGTCAGGCCGATACCACTTTCAGCGGCGGCCGCACTGATGCGGCGGGATAACTCGGCGGGGTCGGCGTAGGGCTTACCGGCCTGGTCATGGTGCACATAGTGAAACTCGGCTACCGCGGTGTAGCCGGCCTTGAGCATCTCGATGTACAGCTGCCGGGCAATGACCTGCAGTTGTTCTGGGCTGATCTGGCCGACCAGCCGGTACATCAGGTCGCGCCAGGTCCAGAAGCTGTCGTTGGGGTTGCCAGCAACCTCGGCCAGCCCTGCCATGGCGCGCTGAAAGGCATGCGAGTGCAGGTTGGGCATGCCGGGCAGCAAGGGCCCGGCGAGCCGTTCGGCCCCCTCGGGCGCAGCCCCAGGCTCGATACTGGCCACGTAGCCATCGCCGGCGACCTCGATGCGGACATGGCGGGCCCAGCCGCTGGGCAGCAGGGCACGTTCGGCGAAGTAGGCGGGCATGGTGCGAATCCTGTTATTGTTAGCTTGTATATACATATACAGGCGTTTGCCTGCCGGGTAAACTGCGGCAAGCTACCGCCCATTACATTCGCACAAGGATCCAACGCCGTGCCGACACCTCCTGTCTCCGCGCTGGTTGCCCAGATGGGCGAGGGCCCGGCGCCGCTGTATGCGCGGGTCAAACAGATGATCGTCCAGCAGATCGACAACGGCAGTTGGCCGCCGCATCACCGGGTCCCCTCGGAGAGCGAGCTGGTCAACGAGCTCGGCTTCAGTCGCATGACCATCAACCGCGCCCTGCGTGAACTCACGGCCGAAGGCCTGCTGGTGCGCATGCAAGGGGTGGGCACTTTCGTGGCTGAGCCCAAAGGTCGGTCGGCGCTGTTCGAGGTGAACAACATCGCCGACGAAATCGCCGCCCGTGGCCACAAGCATACGTGTCAGGTCATCACCCTCACCGAGGAAGCGGCCGGCTCCGAGCGCGCCCTGGCCCTGGACATGCGCGAGGGCCAGCGGGTGTTTCATTCGCTGATCGTGCATTTCGAGAACGGCGTGCCGGTGCAGATCGAGGACCGTTACGTCAATGCGGCGATCGCCCCCGACTACCTCAAGCAGGATTTTACCCGGAAGACGCCCTACGCCTACCTGTCCCAGGTGGCGCCGTTGACCGAAGGCGAGCACGTGGTCGAGGCGATCCTCGCCGAGCCGGAGGAATGCCGGCTGTTGCAGATCGAGCGGGGCGAGCCTTGCCTGCTGATTCGGCGCCGCACCTGGTCGGGCCGCCAGCCGGTGACTGCCGCGCGGCTGATCCACCCCGGATCCCGTCATCGCCTGGAGGGGCGTTTCAGCAAATGAGCCAGTTGCAGGTGTTGCGCGCGCAGGATTACCCGCGCATGCCATGGAAGAACGGTGGCGGTTTCACTGAAGAAATCACCCGCGACAGCGGCGAAGGCCTGGACGGCTTCGGCTGGCGCCTGTCGATCGCCGATATCGAGGACTCGGGCGGCTTTTCCACGTTTGCCGGTTACCAGCGGATCATCACTGTGCTGCAGGGCGACGGCATGCGCCTGGTGGTGGACGGCCAGGCCAGCCGGCCATTGCTGGCCTGCGATGCATTTGCCTTCAGTGGCGAGAGCCAGGTCAGTTGCAGGTTGCTGGGCGGGGCGATTCGCGATTTCAACCTGATCTATGCGCCGCAGCGTTACCAGGCGCGGTTGCAGTGGCTGGACGGTACCCAGCGAATGTACACCTCGGCGTCGACGGTGTTGCTGTTTGCGGCCTGTAATCAGGTCGAGGTGGCCTTGGCTGGGCGTGAGGCGCAACGGCTGGGGTTGTATGACTGCCTGCGGCTGGAGGGCAACGAAGCGTTGCTGGAGCTGGATGTGCAGGGGCGGTGCTGCCTGATCGAACTCATTCCAACTTGAGATAGCCGGGGCTGCTTTGCAGCCCATCGCGACACAAGGCCGCTCCTACAGCGACCGCGCATGCACTGACTACCGCGGCCCCCTGTAGGAGCGGCCTTGTGTCGCGATGGGCCGCAAAAGGGAGCAACGATTATTTTGGTTGTCCGTGCTTGTACATACAAGTAAAGGTGTGTTTGTATATCGACCACGACATACCCGCCCGCGCTCGACCGCAGAGGACCCTTCCCGTGACCGACAACAATAAATACCGTGACGTTGAAATCCGTGCCCCACGTGGCAACAAGCTCACCGCCAAAAGCTGGCTGACCGAAGCGCCACTGCGCATGCTGATGAACAACCTCGACCCGCAGGTCGCGGAGAACCCGAAGGAGCTGGTGGTTTATGGGGGCATCGGCCGCGCCGCGCGCAACTGGGCATGCTACGACAAGATCGTCGAAACCCTGACCCGCCTGGAAGACGACGAAACCCTGCTGGTGCAATCGGGCAAGCCGGTCGGGGTGTTCAAGACCCACAGCAACGCCCCGCGTGTATTGATCGCCAACTCCAACCTGGTGCCGCACTGGGCCAGCTGGGAGCACTTCAACGAGCTGGACGCCAAAGGCCTGGCCATGTATGGCCAGATGACCGCCGGCAGCTGGATCTACATCGGTAGCCAGGGCATCGTCCAGGGCACCTATGAAACCTTCGTCGAAGCCGGTCGCCAGCACTATGGCGGCAACCTGAAAGGCAAGTGGGTACTCACCGCCGGCCTGGGCGGCATGGGCGGTGCCCAGCCACTGGCGGCGACCCTGGCCGGGGCTTGCTCGCTGAACATCGAATGCCAGCAGAGCCGCATCGACTTCCGCCTGCAAACCCGCTACGTCGACGAGCAGGCCACCGACCTCGACGACGCCCTGGCACGCATCGCCAGGTACACCGCCGAAGGCCAGGCAATCTCCATCGCCCTGCACGGCAACGCCGCCGAAATCCTGCCCGAACTGGTCAAGCGCGGCGTGCGCCCGGACATGGTCACCGACCAGACCAGCGCCCACGACCCACTCAACGGTTACCTGCCCGCCGGCTGGACCTGGGAACAGTACCGCGACCGCGCGCAGACCGAACCTGCGGCAGTGGTCAAGGCCGCCAAGCAGTCGATGGCCGTGCACGTGCAGGCCATGCTCGACTTCCAGAAGCAGGGTGTCCCGACGTTCGACTACGGCAACAACATCCGCCAGATGGCCAAGGAAGAAGGCGTAGCGAACGCCTTCGACTTCCCAGGTTTCGTACCCGCTTACATCCGCCCGTTGTTCTGCCGCGGCGTTGGCCCGTTCCGCTGGGCGGCGCTGTCCGGTGAGGCCGACGACATCTACAAGACCGACGCCAAGGTCAAGGAACTGATCCCCGACGACGCCCACCTGCACCGCTGGCTGGACATGGCCCGCGAGCGCATCAGCTTCCAGGGCTTGCCGGCGCGTATCTGCTGGGTTGGCCTGGGCCTGCGTGCCAAGCTGGGCCTGGCGTTCAACGAAATGGTCCGCAGCGGCGAGCTGTCGGCGCCGGTAGTGATTGGCCGCGACCACCTGGACTCCGGGTCGGTGGCCAGCCCCAACCGCGAAACCGAAGCCATGCGCGACGGCTCGGACGCTGTCTCCGACTGGCCGCTGCTCAACGCCTTGCTCAATACCGCAGGCGGCGCCACCTGGGTCTCGCTGCACCACGGTGGCGGCGTGGGCATGGGCTTCTCGCAGCACTCGGGCATGGTCATCGTTTGCGACGGTACCGATGAAGCCGCCGAGCGTATCGCCCGCGTGCTGACCAACGACCCGGGGACCGGTGTCATGCGCCACGCCGATGCCGGTTACGACATCGCCATCGACTGCGCCAGGGAGCAGGGCCTGGATCTGCCGATGATTACGGGCTGACCCCCGGCTTTGGCTCGCACCCCGCCAGGGGTGATACTGAACAACAAGAAGGAGCGCACAGGCACCACAGACGGGCCTGTGGCTCCAAGCGACTGGAGTAGCAACGTGACCGAATTCACTCTCAAGCCAGGCACCCTGACCCTGGCCCAGCTGCGCGCCATTCACGCCGCGCCCGTGCGCTTGCAGCTGGATGCCAGCGCCGCGCCAGCCATTGACGCCAGTGTGGCCTGCGTTGAGCAGATCATTGCCGAAGACCGCACCGCCTACGGTATCAATACCGGCTTTGGCCTGCTGGCGTCGACCCGTATCGCCAGCCACGACCTGGAAAACCTGCAACGCTCGCTGGTGCTGTCCCACGCTGCCGGTGTCGGTGCGCCGCTGGATGACGACCTGGTGCGGCTGATCATGGTGTTGAAGATCAACAGCCTCAGCCGCGGGTTCTCCGGCATTCGCCGCAAGGTCATCGACGCGCTGATCGCCCTGGTCAATGCCGAAGTCTACCCGCACATCCCGCTGAAAGGGTCGGTCGGGGCTTCCGGTGACCTCGCCCCCTTGGCGCACATGTCGCTGGTGCTGCTGGGCGAAGGCAAGGCACGCTACAAGGGCCAGTGGCTGTCAGCGACCGAAGCCCTGGCTGTGGCCGGCCTCGAGCCATTGACCCTGGCCGCCAAGGAGGGCCTGGCCCTGCTCAACGGCACGCAGGCTTCCACCGCCTATGCCCTGCGCGGCCTGTTCCAGGGTGAAGACCTGTACGCCGCCGCCATTGCCTGCGGTGGCCTGAGCGTCGAAGCCGCGCTCGGTTCGCGTTCGCCATTCGATGCGCGTATCCACGAAGTGCGGGGCCAGCGCGGCCAGATCGACACCGCGGCGTGCTTCCGCGACCTGCTGGGCGACGCCAGCGAAGTGTCGCTGTCGCACAAGAACTGCGACAAGGTGCAGGACCCGTATTCGTTGCGCTGCCAGCCGCAGGTCATGGGTGCGTGCCTGACCCAGTTGCGCCAGGCCGCCGAAGTGCTGGCGGTCGAAGCCAACGCCGTATCCGACAACCCGCTGGTGTTCGCTGCCGAAGGGGACGTGATTTCCGGCGGCAACTTCCACGCCGAGCCGGTGGCCATGGCCGCCGACAACATTGCCCTGGCCATCGCCGAAATCGGCTCGCTCAGTGAGCGCCGCATTTCGCTGATGATGGACAAGCACATGTCCCAGCTGCCGCCGTTCCTGGTGGAAAACGGCGGGGTCAACTCCGGCTTCATGATTGCCCAGGTGACCGCTGCTGCGCTGGCCAGCGAGAACAAGGCCCTGTCCCACCCGCACAGCGTCGACAGCCTGCCCACCTCGGCGAACCAGGAAGACCACGTTTCGATGGCCCCGGCTGCCGGCAAGCGCCTGTGGGAAATGGCCGAGAATACCCGAGGCGTCCTGGCCATCGAATGGCTGGGTGCCTGCCAGGGCCTCGACCTGCGCAAAGGCCTGAAGACGTCCACCAAGCTGGAGCAGGCGCGCCAGGCACTGCGCAGCGAAGTGCCGCACTACGACCGTGACCGTTTCTTTGCGCCAGACATCGAGAAGGCCGTGGAACTGCTGGCCAAGGGGAGCCTGACCGGTTTGCTGCCGGCCGGTGTGCTGCCAAGTCTGTAATGCCCCTGGGGCCGCCATGCGGCCCACTCGCCGGCAAGCCGGCTCCCACAGTGAGGGGGCTGGCTTTCCGGCGATCTGGCTGCAAGGCCGCCCCCTCTCGACCTCACGACCACAAAAACAATTCAAGGACGTGACATGCAACAAGCTCAAGGTCTCAAGCGTGGGCTAAGCGCCCGCCACATCCGTTTCATGGCCCTCGGTTCGGCCATCGGCACCGGGCTGTTCTACGGCTCTGCCTCGGCCATCCAGATGGCCGGCCCGGCCGTGTTGCTGGCCTACCTGATCGGCGGCGCCGCCGTGTTCATGGTCATGCGCGCCCTCGGCGAAATGGCCGTGCACAACCCGGTGGCCGGCTCGTTCGGCCACTACGCCACCACCTACCTCGGCCCCATGGCCGGCTTCATCCTCGGCTGGACCTACGC
This sequence comes from Pseudomonas sp. NBRC 111127, assembly GCF_001320345.1. Taxonomy (NCBI): domain Bacteria; kingdom Pseudomonadati; phylum Pseudomonadota; class Gammaproteobacteria; order Pseudomonadales; family Pseudomonadaceae; genus Pseudomonas; species Pseudomonas sp. NBRC 111127. The sequence continues at coordinate 12,652 of NZ_BCBD01000027.1, forward strand.
CTTCGAGATGGTCATCGTCGCCATCGCCGACGTGACCGCCTTCGGGATCTACATGGGGTTCTGGTTCCCCGAGGTCGCCCGCTGGATCTGGGTGCTGGGCATCGTGTTCCTGATTGGCGGCCTGAACCTGTGCAACGTCAAGGTCTTTGGCGAAATGGAGTTCTGGCTGTCGTTGCTCAAGGTCGGCGCCATCGTGGCGATGATCCTGGCCGGCCTGGGCATCATGGCCTTCGGCTTCAGCCAGGTGGGCAGCGGGCATGCCGTTGGCGTGAGCAACCTGTTCGACCATGGCGGCTTCATGCCCAATGGCGTCGGTGGCCTGATCGCCTCGTTCGCCGTGGTGATGTTCGCCTTTGGCGGCATCGAGATCATCGGTGTCACGGCCGGTGAGGCCAAAGACCCACAGCGCGTGATCCCCAAGGCGATCAACGCGGTGCCGCTGCGCATCCTGCTGTTCTATGTGCTCACCTTGTTCGTGCTGATGTGCCTGTACCCATGGCCGCAGATCGGTAGCCAGGGCAGCCCGTTCGTGCAGATATTCAGCAACCTGGGTATCGGTTCGGCGGCCGCGGTGCTGAACGTGGTGGTGATCTCGGCGGCGATCTCGGCCATCAACAGCGACATCTTCGGTGCCGGCCGCATGATGTATGGCCTGGCCCAGCAAGGCCATGCGCCGCGCGGCTTCAGCAAGTTGTCCAGGCACGGCGTGCCGTGGATGACTGTGGTCGTGATGGGGGCGGCACTGCTGGTCGGCGTGCTGCTCAACTACCTTATCCCCGAGAACGTGTTCCTGCTGATCGCCTCGATCGCCACCTTCGCCACCGTCTGGGTTTGGCTGATGATCCTGGTTACCCAGGTGGCCATGCGCCGCAGCCTGCGCCGTGAAGAGGTCGCCCAGCTGAAGTTCCCGGTACCGTTCTGGCCCTATGGCCCGGCCATGGCCATTGCCTTCATGGTGTTCATCTTTGGCGTGCTCGGTTACTTCCCGGACACCCAGGCGGCGTTGATCGTCGGGGTGGTCTGGGTAGTGTTCCTGGTGGCGTCCTACCTGCTGTGGTGCAAGCCGCGGGCAGGGCAGGGCCAGCCAGTTGCAGAGCCGGCCGAGCTACACCGCTAGTACAGGAGATTGTGCATGAGAACCCTCTGGCAGCACTGCCATGCGGCAACCATGGCCGAAGGCCGTTATTCGCTTATCGAAGATGCGGCCATCGTCACCCACGCCGGGCTGATCGAATGGATCGGCCCGCGGGCCGGGCTGGGCCCGGTCGAGGCCGGGCGCACGGTGGACCTGGGCGGCGCCTGGGTCACCCCCGGGCTGATCGACTGCCATACCCACGCGGTATTCGGTGGCAACCGCAGTGGCGAGTTCGAACAGCGCCTGCAAGGCGTCAGCTATGCCGAAATCGCCGCCCAGGGCGGGGGCATTGCCAGCACCGTGCGGGCCACCCGTGCGGCCAGCGAGGATGAACTGTTCGCCAGTGCGCTCCAGCGGGTTCAAGCCTTGATGCGCGACGGCGTGACAACCCTCGAGGTCAAGTCCGGCTACGGCCTGGACCTGGCCAACGAACGCAAGATGCTGCGCGTGGCCAGGCGGCTGGCGGATGCCCTGCCACTGACGGTGCGGGCCACCTGCCTGGCTGCCCACGCCTTGCCACCGGAATACGCCGGCCGGGCGGACGACTACATCACGCACATCTGCGACGAACTGCTGCCAAGCCTGGTCGGCGAAGGCCTGGTGGACGCAGTGGACGCCTTCTGCGAGCACCTGGCGTTCACCCCGGCCCAGGTCGAGCGCGTGTTCATCGAGGCGCGGGCGTTGGGGGTGCCGGTCAAGCTGCACGCCGAACAGTTGTCTTCGCTACACGGCTCCAGCCTGGCTGCGCGTTACCAGGCGCTGTCGGCCGACCACCTGGAATTCATGACTGAAGAAGACGCCATCGCCATGGCCAAGGCGGGCACGGTCGCGGTGCTGCTGCCGGGCGCTTTTTATTTTTTGCGCGAAACCCAACTGCCGCCGATGGACGCCTTGCGCCGCCATGGCGTGAAGATCGCCCTTGCCAGCGACCTCAACCCGGGTACCTCGCCCGGGTTGTCGCTGCGGTTGATGCTGAACATGGGCTGCACGTGCTTCCGTATGACGCCGGAAGAAGCCCTGGCCGGCGTCACGGTGCATGCCGCCACCGCGCTGGGCCTGGGTGACAGCCACGGCTCGCTGGAAGTTGGCAAGGTGGCCGACTTCGTCGCCTGGCAGGTCGAGCGCCCCGCCGACCTGGCGTACTGGCTCGGCGGCGACCTGCCCAAGCGCGTGGTGCGCAGTGGCCATGAAATTACCAATTGAGGGAGGCTAGATGGACAAGGTATTGAGTTTCCACCAAGGGCATTTGCCGTTGCTGATCAGCATGCCCCACGCCGGCCTCAAGCTCACGCCGGCCGTGGACCAGGGCCTGGTCGACCAAGCGCGCAGCCTGCCCGACACGGATTGGCACATACCACGTCTCTACGACTTTGCCCGGGAACTGGGGGCCAGCGTGGTCGCCGCGCAGTATTCGCGGTTCGTCATCGACTTGAACCGCCCGGCTGACGACAAACCGTTGTATGCCGGTGCTACAACTGGCTTGTATCCGGCCACGCTGTTCGATGGCGAGCCTTTGTTCAAGCAGGGGCTGGAGCCCACTGCCGAAGCGCGCAAGGCCTGCCTGGCGACGATCTGGCAGCCTTATCACCAAACGATCCGCAATGAGCTGGCGCGCCTGCGGGAAACCCACGGCTACGCGCTGCTGTGGGATGCCCACTCGATTCGTTCGCTGATCCCGCACCTGTTCGATGGCAGGCTGCCGGACTTCAACCTGGGCACGTTCAATGGCGCCAGTTGCGACCCGGGCCTGGCTGAGCGGCTGGTGCAGGTGTGCAGCCAAGCCGAGGGTTACAGCCATGTGCTTAACGGGCGCTTCAAAGGCGGCCACATCACCCGGCATTACGGCGACCCGGCGCATGACATCCATGCCGTACAGCTGGAGCTGGCGCAAAGCACCTACATGGAAGAGCAGGAGCCGTTTACCTACCGCGAAGACCGCGCCCAGCCGACGCGCGAGGTGTTGAAGGCGTTGCTCCAGGCCGCATTGGCGTGGGGCCGGGAGCATTACGGCAAGTAATGAGCGGCGCGCCGTCGCGTGGGTTTGCTCAGCTGTTACCCACGAAGGTGAGGGTGAGTTCGCGCAGAAGCGCCAGTTCTTCCTGGTGCTTGTCCTCCCAAAGGCCCTGCTGCAGAGCCACTTCCTCGTGCAGCGGGTGCCCGCTGCTGGACAGCTCCAGTACCCGCTGGCGGTAACGGGCCTCTATCTGCGCGAAGCGAGGCGCATGTTCGCCGCGCAGGCGCTGGGTCCAGCCGGTATTGGCCAGCAGGTAATCGATGAACACTTCACTGTGTTCGCTCTGGCGCACGCTCTCCAGTACCCGCGACAGCTCGCCTCGGGCCAGGTTTGCGGCCCCGCGAAAACGCATGCTGTCGGCGATCGGCAGGTCCAGCTCCCTGGCCAGCTCGCGACGGTAAGCCAGGCGCACCGAGACCAGGTCGCCCGAACCGGTGCGCGTGGCGGCAAGCTTTTCCAGCTGGTCCACGCGGAACAGCCGTAACAGGCGCTGGTGAAGGCTGTGCAGGGTATCGCCAGCGTCGATCAGCAGGCGGTTGGCCATGAGGTACAGTTCGATGTTGTTGAACTCCTGAAGTGCGCCGTCGTGGCACGTCTGCGACCCCGTTTCAGGGTCGGGCAGCGCCGCTGCGGCAATGCTTTCCATGATCGGCCGTTCATCCTGGTTGGCTGCGGCAGCCACCAGCATCAGGCGCACCCGCGCACAGAAGTCGCCCCGGGTGGTGGGGTCGACGAACGGCGCGGCGTTGTGCAAACGGCCTGCTAGCCGCAACAGGTCGCTGCCCTCCAGCTGTTGCCAGCAGCTGCGCAAGGCTTCGTTCTGAGCCTCGTCACCCAGCAGCCAGTCTTCGAGCCTGGGGGTGTCGTCGCCCTGCAACGGGAAGTGCGGATGGTCGAGCGAGCCTTCACTGGACGAGTTGACCAGCATCAGGTTGTCTGGAATGTCCAGGGCGAACGAGTAACTGCGCTGGCTATCCGAGTAGGCCCGCACGCGCAGGATGGTGGCGTCGGGCAAGGGGTTGTCGAACAACGAAATCGACGAAATCGGCATGGCGTTGTTCAGGTTGGAGAGGATGTGCTCGGGCAGTTGGGTGATGTTGTTCGAGCTGAGGTCCAGCAACTCCAGGGGTAGCAGCGCGTCGCACCAGTCTGGCCACGCGTGCAGGTTCATGTTGGTCAGTTCGAGGGACGTCAGGTTGGCGGACAACCGTGCGGGCACCTGGGTGATGCTGCCGACCCGGTTGCCAGACAGGTCGAGCGAGGTCAGGTGCTCAAGCTCGGCAAAGGTTTCCAGCATGGCCTGGTCGACCTCCAGGCCCATGTTGCGAAACTCCAGGTAGGTCAGGCGCGGCAGGCGTGGCAAGGCCGATGCCAGTGCAGGCGTAGCACTTTGGTGAGCATCGATGGTCAGGCGGGTGATATTCGGAAAGCGGGCAAGCAGTTCGCTGAGTTGTGCTGAGGTGCCACTGAGGCGGGTCAGGGTCATTGCATGCACACGCTCGCCGAAGAACGCCGGGAGGCGGCGCGGGAAGTGTTCGATGGCAACGTCCTCCAGTTGCAGGCGAAGGTATTGCTGGCCCTGCTCCTGGCGCTCCCAGAATGCGTTTATCGCTGCTGCCATACGCTGCCGGTCGGTCAGGGCCGCCTGGGTCAACGGGTTGCTCGAACTCGAGGCATGGACCCAGCCATCGATCGCATCGCGCATGAGTTGCCGCTCGCTGCGGAGGCGTTCCAGCCGTTGGTTCAGCGCCGGGGGCTGATCCACGGTGACCTGGGCGGTTTCCGGGCGTCCGTTCAGCAGCAGGCGTTGCAGGTGCGTTTCATTGATGGGGTTGCCTTGCAGCGAAATCACCGGCGCGCGTTGCAGCGGCGTTTCCCCCAGCAGGAACGCGGGCAGTGACGTCAGGTTGTTGTCCTGTAACGACAGGTGCCCGATACGGCTCAGGGTTTCGCTGTCGATACCGGTGGGCCATTGGCTCAGTTGCATCCGGTTCAAGCCCAGGTAATCCAGGGTAAACCAGTGGAAGCTGGCCCTGTCGATGCCTTGCTGCAGCCGGTTGCCACTGAGGTCCAGATGGGCAAGCCGTGCATGGCCTGCCAGCTCGCCAAGGTGGCTGTTGCTGAACGCCAGGTTCTGGTTGGTCATGGCCAGCCTGCGCAGGTTCGGCAGGGTCGAGGCAATGGTCGGCACGCTGGGCAGCAGTAGCGAGGGGGTTGCCCTGGGGTTGTACGGCCTGCTGATTTCCAGTGCTTCCAGCCCGGGCATCAGCCGCAGCAAGCGTTGCATCAGCCGCTCGCTCTGGCCCCAACCTGCCAGGGTGCCGCTTGGCAGGTCGAGCAGGTGCAGGCTGCGCACGCGGCGGTAGAAGAAATCGGGCAGGGTCAGCGGGATGTCGGTCAGCGGTACGCCTTGCACGCGCAGCTCGGCACCGAGCGCGGCATCATCCTCCAGGGCGGTGTCGTACCAGTGCTGCATGATCGCTTCACGCAGGGTGTCATAGGTGCGGGCCGCCTGGTCGGAGGCCGGTGAAATGGCTTCGCTCCAGTCGTCCAGGCTGCGTTGCAAGGCGTTGCGTTGCTCCATCAGCGTGGTCAGGTATTCGAGGATCTGCAGCCGGCTGCGGCCGTTGGCGGCAAGCGACATCAGCACCTGTTCGGCCGGCCTGCCGGTGCGTTCCGGAATGCCGGTGGCCCTCAGCGTGCTCAGCAGGTGCTGGCGCATGCTGCCCTGGCTTTGGTCATCACCGCTGCTCAAACGGTAGCCAACGCGGCCATCGGCAAGGCGCATCGGCGAGCGATAGTCGGGCCGGGGCGGTTGCATGCCCAACGCATCGCGCAAGGCCGGGCGGGGTAACAGCGGGCTCTGTTGCAGCAGGTGCTGAAGGGCCTCGCCGCTGGTGACGCCCAGGCCTTGCATGGCGTCGGGCAAGGCTGCATGCAGCGCGCTGAAGAGGTGCGGGTAGCGACGCACCACCGCCCCGGGCTCGCCCTGCGCGTGAACGATGTAGCCGGCTGGCGAGTGGGTGATGGTCGCCCAGGGGCTGCTGCCCTGCGCGCCGATGGCATGGTCCTGGTCGGGCCAGTGACTGCGCTGCAACAGGCGCAGCCGCGTGTCTGCGGGCCAGCCCGGCAGGCGGGGCAGGGTTTGCATGATCAGCCGGTCGCTGTCCCAGCTTTGCGCGCCGGCCAGGTACAGGCCCTCATAAGCCCGGGCAAGGCGCACGTGTTGTTGGTAGGCGCGAATTTCCTCGGCCAGGTGCAGGGGCACCTTGCCGGCACCAAGGGCTTGCAGGTCAATGGCACTAGCGTTGCGCACCAGCTCATCGATGATCGGCGCTGGCAGGCTGGGGTAGACCCGGCGGATCACCTCGCCGTTGGCCGGCAGGGGGCTAGCGATGCGCGCGTACGCCGTGGTGAACGCTGCAGGCCAGGCGCTTTGGTCTGGCAACTGGCGGATGTGGGCATCCAGCTTGAACCGCTGCAGGGTGTCTTCCAGCAGTGCGGGCAGCCGCCGGTTGTGGGCCAGGCAGTGGCGCAGCGTGTCTTCGTGGATATCGCAGACGTGCAGGATCCGCTGCAAGGTCGCTTCATCGAAAGACCCGCTCAGGTGCCCCAGGCGGCGCAGCAGGCGTGCGCCGTCCCAGCTTTGTGGCTGCTCGGACTCCAGCAACCATGCCCCTGCACCATTGTGCAGCGCTTTGGCCTGGTAACCTGCCGGGCGGGTCGGGTGTTCAAGGCGGTAACCCGTCGCAGCGCGGGTCACCGAGTAAACCCGGTTTTCCACGGGCAGCCAGGTTTTGCCGCCATAGTGCAGCAGGCCGGATTCGTCTGCCTCCAGCCCTCCCGGCAATACCCTGTCGTGGGCGAAGGGGGCAAGGTCCGCGTGCCACAGGCGTTGCCCGCCGTCGGCCAGGTCGATCGGCTGCAGTTCTTCGATGAATGAGGGCGTCTCCACGGGGATCCGCTCGACCACCGGCGTAGCCTGCCCCCCGCCGGCTGCCGCGAGCGCGGCCATGATGGCGACGTTGTCGATCACGTCCATCAAGTAGTCGAATGCCTGCTGACGATCACCGTCAAGCCAGCTGTCGATGCCCTCGAACGTTTCATTGGCCAGCTGCAGGGCCGTTACCCCAAGCATCGCGGCGCCGAGCGGGGGGATGAACAGGGCGGCAACGTTCAGGCTGACGAAGGCCAGGGCCTTGAAGTAGTCAAGGTGGCGTTGCGCAGTCTTGCCGTTTTGCATGGCTGTCGGCACCGCATGGAACAGCCCGTCATCCCTCAGCCGCTTCTGCCGCTGGCAGGCCAGCTCGTCCAGGCACGGGCGGGTGAAGGGCTGCACGTGCAGACGCACCTGCGCGTTGGCGATGCGCTCCAGAAAGTGGCGCTTGTGCCGATCGGGTAGCAGGCGCTGGCATTCCGGGCGGCGGAAGGCAGGCAGCTGTTCACGCAGGAACGCTTCGGCATCGGCCCTGCTGGCGTGCTGGGTCAACGGCTCGGGCATGCCGGGCAGGTAAAGCACCACCCAGCCCGCATACGGGTACACCGGCCCTGGTGGGAATCGGCCGGCGCCCACCGGCCGGCGTGCGTCGAGGCCAATCGCCATGGCCCCGGTCAGCGGAACATGCAGCAACTCGATGCCCGCACACAGGACCGGGCGGCCATCGTGTTCAACCTTTGGCTCAGTGGCGAGCTTGAGCAAGGTTGCATGGAGGGCCGTGTCGATCCGGCCCAGCAGGCAGGCGTGGTGAACCTGCAACTCGAATGTGGAGCGCTCGGCAGCCTTGAACACGCTGGCAATGGCCGGCGCGTTGGGCTGCTCGCCCGGTGGGTCGAGCGCGTCGAGCAACCGTTGATACTTGCCGCCGATATCCAGCTCGCGTGCCAGGGCCGCGAACGCTTCCGCGACGATGGGCAGTGGCACCGCCTGGGAGGCCAGGCCAACGTCGTTGCTGTCGAGAATGGCCGAGGCGTGGCCGCCGGCGCGCAAGCCGTCGGGCTGGGCCTCGAAGGCCTCGAAGTTCTGCAAGGCACAGTGCAGCAGGGGTTGGGTTGCCAGCTTCAGCGCGCGGGACGAAGTGACGAAAGGATCGCCGCCAGGGCTGGAGAGCGCCTCGGTAAGGGCGGCCGCCCTGTTCAGGTTCATCAGGTAGGTACGCTCGACATCGAGTGTGGTGCCCAAGCGCTGGCTGAGCGCGGTGGACAGCAGCTCGGTGGCATAGCGCTGCAGGTCCGGCAGGGTTGCCAGGAGGGCACTCAGGTTGGCCTCGGCTTGCACATGTTGGCCATAGGTTTGCACCAAGGCCTTGGCCACCGTTGGGTGTGCCAGGCATGCGCGTTCCAGCCTGGGGTCGCGCTGGCTGGCCGCCTGGCGCAGCTGGCGGCGCTGCTCTGGCCGGGCGTCGACCACCCAGGCGGGTAGCTTGCTGCTGACCAACTGGTGGTAGAAGTCGGGCTCGCAGGCTGCAGGTTTGGTGGAGTCGATCATGGGGAGTCTCACTTCGAGGGTGTTCCCCGATGCTAGGGAGGCTCGCCTGCGCCCTGCACATAAGATGATCTCGCTTAGGTACATGCTCTAAGCGCAATTCAGGTTTATGATGGCCAACGGCCGAATATATCCTCACACGGAGTGCGCGATGCAGACCCTCTACCCGCAGATCAAACCCTACGCCCGGCACGATCTGGCCGTGGAAGCGCCGCATGTGTTGTATGTCGACGAAAGCGGCTCGCCGGAAGGTTTGCCCGTGGTGTTCATCCACGGTGGCCCTGGCGCTGGTTGCGACGCCCAGAGCCGCTGCTATTTTGACCCCAACCTGTATCGCATCATCACCTTCGACCAGCGCGGCTGTGGCCGCTCCACGCCCCATGCCAGCCTGGAGAACAACACCACCTGGCACCTGGTCGAGGACATGGAGCGTATCCGCGAGCACCTGGGTATCGATAAATGGGTGCTGTTCGGTGGCTCGTGGGGCTCCACCCTGGCCCTGGCGTACGCCCAGACCCACCCCGAGCGGGTGCATGGCCTGATCCTGCGCGGCATATTCCTGTGCCGGCCCCAGGAAATCCAGTGGTTCTACCAGGAGGGCGCCAGTCGCCTGTTCCCCGACTACTGGCAGGACTACATTGCGCCGATCCCCGCGCAGGAGCGTGGAGACCTGGTGGCGGCCTTCCACAAGCGCCTTACCGGCAATGACCAGATCGCCCAGATGCACGCCGCCAAGGCCTGGTCCACCTGGGAAGGTCGCACCGCCACCCTGCGCCCCAATCCGCTGGTGGTCGACCGCTTCTCCGAGCCGCAGCGGGCCCTGTCGATTGCCCGTATCGAATGTCACTTCTTCATGAATAACGCGTTCCTCGAGCCGGACCAGCTGATCCGCGACCTGCCGAAAATCGCCCATTTGCCGGCAGTGATCGTGCACGGCCGCTACGATGTGATCTGCCCGCTGGACAACGCCTGGGCCCTGCACCAGGCCTGGCCGAACAGCGAGCTGAAGGTGATCCGTGACGCTGGCCATGCGGCCTCCGAGCCTGGCATTACCGATGCACTGGTCCGTGCCGCCGACCAAATGGCACGCCGCTTGCTCGACCTGCCGCTGGAAGAAGCATGAGGGGCCTGCTGCAACGGGTGCGTGGGGCGCGGGTAGAAGTTGCGGGCGAGGTGGTGGGTGCCATCGACCAGGGGTTGCTGGTGCTGGTTGCCGTAGAGCCTGAAGATTCCCGCGAGCACGCCGATAAGCTTTTGCACAAGCTGTTGAACTACCGGGTATTCAGCGACGAGCAGGGCAAGATGAACAAGTCGCTCAAGGATGTTGGCGGCGGCTTGCTGCTGGTGTCGCAGTTCACCTTGGCGGCAGACACCCGCAACGGCCTGCGCCCGAGCTTCTCGACGGCTGCGCCGCCGGCGCTCGGGGCCGAATTGTTCGACTATCTTTTGCAGCAGGCCAACAGCCAATACGCCCCTGTGGCCAGCGGCCGATTTGGCGCAGACATGCAGGTGCACTTGGTAAATGATGGCCCCGTGACATTTATGTTACAAATTTGAGGTCAATAAACCCCTTGTTCACAGGAAAACAAGGGGTTTTGTACGATAAATAGTTGTTCCAGCCTGATGCGTTGTCACGCGACCTGCTGGATAATCGCGCGCTGCATGGACCTGCGTTCGCAGGTTCGTTTCACTCTGACTCGAGCATTGTCTGGAACCGTTTGGGGAATCATTACGCCCTCTCGGGGTCCGAACAGTGCTCGCCAACCCGGCATTTGTCGCTGGCCGTTGGTTTCATGATCTGTTTTCGGCGAGGGTTGCTCGTGATTGTTAGTCCCCAAAAAGCATCAAGAATCCCCGGCATCCGGTTGCGCAAGGCCCTGATGGCCAGCATGGCCCTGGTTGGCCTGATGAGCGCGGGCCAGCTGTGGGCATTCAATCTTGACGATGTTGCAGCCAAGGCAAAGGATCTGGCCGGCCAGAAGTACGAGGCACCGAAAAGCAACCTGCCGGCAGTGTTCCGCGACATGAAGTTCGCGGACTACCAGAAGATCCACTTCCTGCAGGAAAAGGCCGAGTGGGCCAAGGACAAGACTCCGTTCAAGCTGTCCTTCTACCACCAGGGCATGCACTTTGACACACCGGTGAAAATCAACGAAGTCACCGCGACCAAGGTCGAGGAAATCAAGTACGACCCGAGCCGTTTCGAGTTCGGTGACGTGCCACACGACCCGGATACCACCAAGAACCTGGGGTACGCCGGTTTCCGTGTGCTGTACCCGATCAACAAGGCAGACAAGCAGGACGAAATCATGACCCTGCTGGGTGCCAGCTACTTCCGCGTAGTCGGCAAGGGCCATGTATACGGCCTGTCGGCCCGTGGCCTGGCCATCGACACCGCGCTGCCGTCGGGCGAGGAGTTCCCGCGCTTTACCGAATTCTGGGTCGAGAAGCCCAAGCCGGCTGACAAGCATTTGGTGATCTACGCCCTGCTGGACTCGCCGCGTTCCACCGGCGCCTACAAACTGATCCTGCGCCCAGGCACCGACACCGTGGTCGACGTGCAGTCCCGCGTGTTCCTGCGTGATCAGGTCAGCCGCCTGGGCATTGCCCCGCTGACCAGCATGTACCTGTTCGGCCCTAACCAGCCGTCCAAAGTGCTCAACTACCGGCCGGCCCTGCATGACTCCGAAGGCCTGTCCATCCACGCTGGCAACGGCGAGTGGATCTGGCGCCCGCTGAACAACCCGAAACACCTGTCGGTAAGCAACTTCAGCGTGGAAAACCCACGCGGTTTCGGCCTGATGCAGCGTCAGCGTGCCTTCAGCGACTACGAAGACCTCGACGACAACTACCAGAAGCGCCCAAGCGCCTGGATCGAGCCGAAGGGTGACTGGGGCAAGGGCACCGTCGACCTGGTCGAAATCCCGACTGCCGACGAGACCAACGACAATATCGTGGCGTTCTGGAGCCCGGAAAAGCTGCCTGAACCCGGCAAGCCGTTCGAGTACGACTACCGTCTGCACTTCACCATCGACGAACCCAAGTTCCAGGCCCCTGACCTGGGCTGGGTCAAGCAGACCCTGCGCTCCACGGGTGACGTCAAGCAGTCCAACCTGATCCGCCAGCCAGACGGCAGCGTGGCCTTCGTGGTCGACTTCGCCGGCCCGGCGCTGGCTGCCCTGCCTGAGGACACTCCGCTGCGCAGCCAGGTCAGCGTGGGCGACAACGCCGATGTGGTCGAGAACAACCTGCGCTATAACCCAGAGACCAAGGGCTGGCGCCTGACCCTGCGGCTGAAGGTCAAAGAGGCCAACAAGTCGACCGAAATGCGTGCCGCGCTGGTGCGTGATGTGCCAGCCGAACCGGCCAAGCCTGCCCAGGACGCCAAGCAGGACAAGGCCGCCGCCAAGCCTGCCAAGGCCGACAAAGCGGACAAGGCCGCCAAGGCCGAACAACCTGCCGCCGACGCGGCGCCCACCAACGGGGCCCCGGCCACCACCGAGAAGGTGCTGACCGAGACCTGGAGCTATCAGTTGCCTGCCGATGAGTAACTCAAGCGCAAGGCCGGAATCGCTTGGCGAGTACCTGGCCCACCTACCACTTGGCGACGAGCAGCGGGCAGAACTGGCCAGCTGCACCTCGTTCAGTGAGCTGCACCAACGCCTGGCGGCCAACCCGGCCGCCAGCCCTGCCGAGGCCGTGCAGGCCTCGGTGGGCCCGCGCCTTACTGTAGGCAGCGCCGCGGAGCTGGAAGAGGCCGAAATGCTCGGCGTCGACGGCAGTGGCCGCCTGTGCCTGAAGATTGCCCCGCCTATCAAGCGTACCAAGGTCGTGCCGGAGCCGTGGCGCACCAACCTGTTGGTCCGCATGTGGCGCCGCATGACCGGCCGCCCCAATGCGCCGCAGCCGCCCAAGCGCGAGCTGCCGGCAGCGCGCTGGCGCACGGTCGGGTCGATCCGCCGTTATATCCTGCTTGCCCTGATGATCGGTCAGACCATCGTTGCCGGCTGGTACATGAAGAGCATCCTGCCGTACCAGGGCTGGTCGTTCGTCGACCTCGACGAAGTGCTCAACCAGCCGTTGTGGGATACGGTGGTGCAGGTATGGCCCTATGCCTTGCAGACTTCCATCCTGATCCTCTTCGGCATCCTGTTCTGCTGGGTGTCGGCGGGCTTCTGGACCGCGCTGATGGGCTTCCTGGAGCTGCTCACCGGGCGCGACAAGTACAAGATCTCCGGCAGCAGCGCCGGCAACGAGCCGATTGCGCCCGAGGCGCGTACCGCGCTGGTGATGCCGATCTGCAACGAGGACGTGCCGCGGGTATTCGCCGGCCTGCGGGCGACGTTCGAATCGGTGGCCGCCAGTGGCAACCTCGACCGTTTCGACTTCTTCGTGCTCAGCGACACCAACGACACCGACATCGCCGTGGCCGAACAGCAGGCCTGGCTGGACGTGTGCCGTGAAACCAAAGGCTTTGGCCGGATCTTCTACCGCCGCCGCCGGCGGCGCGTTAAGCGCAAGAGCGGCAACCTCGACGACTTCTGCCGTCGCTGGGGTGGCGAGTACAAGTACATGGTCGTGCTCGACGCCGACAGCGTCATGAGTGGCGAATGCCTGAGCAGCCTGGTGCGCTTGATGGAGGCCAACCCGGACGCCGGTATCATCCAGACCGGGCCGAAAGCCTCGGGCATGGACACCCTGTATGCACGCATGCAGCAGTTCGCCACCCGCGTGTACGGCCCGCTGTTCACTGCCGGGCTGCATTTCTGGCAACTGGGCGAGTCGCACTACTGGGGCCACAACGCGATCATCCGCATGAAGCCGTTCATCGAGCACTGCGCCTTGGCGCCGTTGCCGGGCAAGGGCGCCTTCGCCGGCGCCATCCTGTCCCACGACTTCGTCGAAGCGGCGTTGATGCGCCGTGCCGGCTGGGGCGTGTGGATCGCCTACGACTTGCCGGGCAGCTATGAAGAGCTACCGCCGAACCTGCTTGACGAGCTCAAGCGTGACCGTCGCTGGTGCCACGGCAACCTGATGAACTTCCGCCTGTTCCTGGTCAAGGGCATGCACCCGGTGCACCGTGCGGTGTTCCTCACAGGGGTCATGTCGTACCTGTCGGCACCGTTGTGGTTCCTGTTCCTGGTGCTGTCGACCGCGCTGCTGGCGACCAACACGCTGATGGAGCCGCAGTACTTCATCGAGCCGTACCAGCTGTACCCGCTGTGGCCACAGTGGCACCCGGAAAAGGCCGTGGCGCTGTTCTCCACCACCATCGTGCTGCTGTTCCTGCCCAAGCTGCTCAGCGTCATCCTGATCTGGGCCAAGGGCGCCGTCGAGTTCGGCGGGCGAATCAAGGTCACCTTGTCGATGCTGATGGAGATGCTGTTCTCCATGCTGCTGGCGCCTGTGCGCATGATCTTCCATACCCGCTTCGTCCTCGCGGCGTTCCTCGGTTGGGCGGCGACCTGGAACTCGCCGCAGCGCGACGACGACTCCACACCGTGGAGCGAAGCGCTACGCCGGCATGGCCCGCAGACGCTGCTGGGCATTGCCTGGGCCGGGCTGGTGGCATGGCTGAACCCAAGCTTCCTGTGGTGGCTGGCGCCGATCGTCGGTTCGCTGATGCTGTCGATTCCGGTATCGGTCATTTCCAGCCGCACCCGCCTGGGGCTGGCGGCCAAGGACGAGAAGCTGTTCCTGATCCCCGAGGAGTACGCGACGCCGCAGGAGCTGCTGGCAACCGACCAGTACACCCACGAAAACCGCTGGCATGCCCTGCATGACGGTTTTGTGCGTGCCGTGGTCGACCCGCGGCAGAACGCCCTGGCCTGCGCCATGGCCACGGCCCGCCACGGGCAGGCGGCGCCGATCGAGGCGCTGCGTGCCGAGCGCGTGGCCAAGGCCATCGAGGTCGGGCCGAAAGGGCTGGACCTCAATACCCGCCTGGCGTTGCTCAGCGACCCGGTCGCCTTGAGCCGCCTGCACGAGCAGGTATGGGCCGAGCACAATGCGGCGTGGATCGATGTGTGGCGTGCCTCGATCAAGAACGACCCGCATTCGCCGCTGCTGCCGTTGCATCCGGAGAATGAAGGCCAGCCGGCACTCGCCGGCGCCTGACCGGCCTTTTCGCGGGCACGCCCGCTCCCACAGGGATCCGCATTTCCCTGAGGGAGCGGGCGTGCCCGCGAAGCTTTAAGGGCCCAACCCTGATTTTGGCCAACAAAGTCCCCCCCAGTGCTAGGTCCCCAGGCCGGCATGCGTTAGCATCCCTCTCCGATACGAAGCATCGGCCGGTACGGCCGTGCCAACACAATAAGATTCGCTACTTTTCTTGCTAGGGGACTTGGTGATGATCAAGAAATACCTTTCGCGACTGCTGGTCGGTGTCACCGCCCTGGTCGCCGTGACAGCGGCGCAGGCCGGCGCCATCGATGATGCGGTCAAGCGCGGCACCTTGCGGGTGGGCATGGACCCGACCTACATGCCGTTCCAGATGACCAACAAGCGTGGCGAGATCATCGGCTTCGAGGTCGATATCCTCAAAGCCATGGCCAAGTCGATGGGCGTCAAGTTCGAGGCGGTGTCCACCGCTTACGACGGCATCATCCCGGCGCTGTTGACCGGCAAGTTCGACATGATCGGCAGCGGCATGACCCTTACCCAGGAACGCAACCTGCGCCTGAACTTCAGCGAACCCTTCATCGTGGTTGGCCAGACCCTGCTGATCCGCAAGGAGCTGGCAGGCGAGATCAAGTCGTACAAGGACCTGAACAACGAGAAGTACCGCCTCACCTCCAAGCTTGGCACCACCGGCGAAATGGTTTCCAAGAAGCTGATCGGCAAAGCCAAGTACCATGGCTACGACAACGAGCAGGAAGCCGTGATGGATGTGGTCAACGGCAAGGCTGACGCCTTTGTCTACGACGCGCCCTATAACGTGGTGGCGGTGGACAAGGCCGGTGCCGGCAAGCTGCTGTTCCTCGAAGAGCCCTTCACCTACGAGCCGCTGGCCTTCGGCTTGAAGAAAGGCGACTACGACAGCATCAACTTCATCAACAATTTCCTGCACCAGATCAAGCACGACGGGACCTACGATCGTATTCACGACAAGTGGTTCAAGAACAAAGACTGGCTGAAGGAAATGGAATAAAAGCTGGCTTCAAGCCGCAAGCTTCAAGCTGCAAGAACAAGCGGGTCGGTGTACGGTCCGCTTGTGCTTGCAGCTTGGAGCTTGCGGCTTGACGCTTTCTGGAGTACCCACGTGATCAAACACAAGAAAGCCCAGTGGCCCTGGCACGGGCTGACCGCGCTGGTCCTGGTGGGCCTGGCGTTCAGCCTGTACATGGCCACCTCGATGATTTCCTACGAGTGGCGCTGGAACCGCGTCCCGCAGTACTTCGCCTACAAGGCCGAGGAAACCCAGCGGGCAGCCGATTACGGCACCGTGCAGGAAATCGTCATTTCCGGCGATAACGCCCGCGTGACGCTGAAGGACGAAAGCGGCGCCGAGCAGGTGCTGGATGTGGACGCGGACAGCCTGCAACTGAGCCGCGGCGATGATGTTGCCGAGGGCGACCAGATCGGTGTGACCCGCCACTGGGCCGCCGGGCCGCTGGCCTGGGGCCTGTGGACCACGCTATGGATCTCGGTCGTGTCCGGCGCCTTGGGCCTGGTGATCGGCCTGTTCGCCGGCCTGTGCCGGTTGTCGACCAACCCGACCCTGCGCGACCTGTCGACGGTGTACGTCGAACTGGTGCGTGGCACCCCGTTGCTGGTGCAGATCTTCATCTTCTACTTCTTCATCGGTACCGTGCTCAACCTCTCCCGCGAATTTGCCGGGGTGGCTGCACTGGCGTTGTTCACGGGCGCCTACGTGGCAGAAATCGTGCGGGCCGGGGTGCAGTCGATTGCCAAAGGCCAGAACGAAGCTGCGCGTTCGCTGGGCCTGAACGCCGGCCAGTCGATGCGCCACGTGATCCTGCCGCAGGCTTTCAAACGCGTACTGCCGCCCTTGGCCGGCCAGTTCATCAGCCTGGTCAAGGACACCTCGCTGGTGTCGGTGATCGCCATTACCGAACTGACCAAGAGCGGTCGCGAGGCCATTACCACCTCGTTCTCCACCTTCGAGATCTGGTTCTGCGTGGCAGGCCTGTACCTGCTGATCAACCTGCCGCTGTCGCACATTGCCAGCCGGCTCGAGCGGAGGCTTGCGCAAAGTGATTGAAGTCCGTGACCTGCTGAAAATTTTCGACACCCGCGGCCAGGTGGTCCGGGCTGTGGATAACGTCACCACCCAGGTGGCCAAGGGCGAAGTGGTGGTGGTGCTGGGCCCGTCGGGCTCGGGCAAGTCCACCTTCCTGCGTTGCCTTAACGGGCTGGAGCACTTCGACCAGGGCCATGTCGCCATCGACGGCCTGCAACTGGCTGACCCGAAGACCGACATCAACGCCTACCGCCGTGAAGTCGGCATGGTGTTCCAGCATTTCAACCTGTTCCCGCACATGACCGTGCTGGAAAACCTGTGCCTGGCGCAGAAGGTGGTGCGCAAGCGCAACAAGGCGGACCGTGAGGCCAAGGCGCGGGCGTTGCTGGAGAAGGTGGGCATTGCACAGAAGGCCAACGAATACCCGTCACGGCTTTCCGGCGGTCAGCAGCAGCGTGTAGCGATTGCCCGCGCCTTGTGCATGGAGCCCAAGGTCATGCTGTTCGATGAACCGACTTCTGCGTTGGACCCTGAAATGGTCGGCGAGGTGCTGGACGTGATGAAGACCCTGGCCCAGGAAGGCATGACCATGGTCTGCGTCACCCACGAAATGGGCTTTGCCCGCGAAGTGGCCGACCGGGTGCTGTTCTTCGATCACGGCAAATTGCTGGAAGACTCGGCCCCGGCCGCGTTCTTTGCCGCGCCGAAAGACCCCCGCGCGCAGGCCTTCCTGCGCCAGGTGCTTTAACCTGCACCGGCCTCTTCGCCGCTAAAGCCGCTCCTACACGCAACGTGGTCGGTGTAGGAGCGGCTTTAGCCGCGAACACCGGCAATGCCGGTGCCATCCAGTGCGATGTCTGCGTCGCGGCCCTCAGATATTGAACCGCCCGACCATCCCCCGCAGCTGCTGCCCCAGCTGTTCCAGCTCGCCGCTCGACATCGCTGTCTGCTCACTGGCCGCACTGGTCTGGTCCGACACATCCCGCACATTCAGCACGCTCCGGTTGATCTGCTCGGCCACCACGCTCTGTTCTTCGCTGGCCGTGGCGATCTGCTGGTTCATGCCCTGGATGTTCGACACCGTGTTGGTGATCTGGCCCAGGGCATCGCCGGCCCTGCGGCTCAGCTCCACACTTTGTTCGGTCAGCTGCTTGCTGTTGTCCAGCAAGCGGGTGACCTCGTCGGTGCCGCTGTGCAGGCTGTCGATCAACTGGCCGATCTCTTCGGTTGCCGTGGAGGTGCGCTGGGCCAGGCCGCGTACCTCGTCGGCCACCACGGCGAAACCGCGCCCGGCTTCACCGGCCCGTGCCGCTTCGATGGCGGCGTTCAGGGCCAGCAGGTTGGTCTGCTCGGAGACCGACTTGATGACATCGAGAATGCTGCCAATCCGCTGGCTTTCGCCCGCCAGGTGATGCATGGCCGCCAGGCAATGGTCCATCTGCCCGGCCAGTTGCTCGATGCGGCCGATGGCTTCGGCCACCACCTGGTCGCCCACCTGAGCCTGCTGGTCGGCGCTGGTGGCGGCCTGCGAGGCCTGCTCGGCGTTTTGCGCCACTTCCTGAACTGTGGCGCTCATCTGGTTCATGGCGGTGGCAACCTGGTCGGTTTCCTCGCGCTGCTGGTTGATGCGCAGCTTGGTGTCTTCGCTGCTGGTCGCCAGCTGCGAGGCCGCCTGCGACAGCTGGCCGACGCCCTGGTCGATGCCCCCGATCAGTTCGCGCAGGCTCAAGGTCATCTCCCGCATGCTGGTCTGCAACTGGCCCATTTCGTCACGGCGCTGCACGGTGTCGACCTGGCTCAGGTCGCCCTTGGCGATGCGCGCCGCCACCGCCAGGGTCTGGCGCAAGGGTTGGGTGATCTGCAGGGTGATCAGCCAGGCAGCCAGGGCCCCCGCTACCAGTGCCAGCAACGCAACGCTGGTCAGCAGCGAGCGGGCGGCCAAGGCTTCGCGGTCACGTTGCTCGACCTTGCGTTTACCCAGTTCCAAGCTGAGCGCGCGCAACTCGTTGCCCATTCGCTCCATGTTGTTCTGCAATTGCTCGACCCGCACGGCGGCGCGCCGGTATTGGTCCAGGCTGGCGCGGTATTTGGCCAGCTCGACACCGGGCTGCTCGCTGACAGCGTGTGGCAGGCCAAGCGGCGCCAGGCCTTTGAGCAGTTGCTCGAGGCTGGCCTGGGCTGCGTCCAAGGCGCTGTCGCCGACTTTGGCAAAGTCCTCGACCGGGGCGAACGTGTAGGCGGGTACCAAGCTTTGCTGGTTGGCACCGTCCACTTGCCGGCTGAGGGTGTCCATTTGCGCCAGGGTACCATTTTGCTGGCTGTGGGCCGGCATGTTCAGCAACGCCTGGGTCTGCAGCTCGTCGATGGCATCGTTGAGCTTCTGCTCCTGCTCCTGCATTGCCTGGCGCAAGGCCACCCGGTTGGCGACGGTGCGCTGCAACTCGGTGAAGTCATCGCGCAGGCGCTGCAGCAGGGTCAGCTTTTCGGTCAGCATCTGGCGCGACTCATCGACGTTGCTGCGCTGCTGCAGGGTGCTGAGCATGCTGTTGAGCTGGTCGAGGATGCTGCCGATAGTGGCCTTGCTGGCGTCGTCGTTGAGCACGCGGAAGGTGATGCGCTCTGCGCGCAGGTCTTTGGTCAGGTCGTTGATCCGGCCGATTTCGCTGAGCTGTTGCGAGCGGACGATGGCGTCGTCCAACGCACGCCAGCCGCTGATGGTGGTGGCCAGGGTAAGCAGCAGGACCACAGCGAAGCCGAGGGCCAGCTTGGCAGCCACGCTGATGTTGCCGAGCTTGCGGTTGAGGTAGCCGAGCATGGTGAGTCTCCGTGCGAAAGGGGGAGGGCATGCAGGCGTATTGCCGGCATGACACCTTTGCCCATCGGCAGCGGAGCTGTAGGACTTGACCTGATAATCAGGTAGGAAATTTCGCTGCGGCTAGTAGGAAATGTGTCGCCTGTGCCTGGCCGCTCCGCGCCGAACTGACGCGAAGAGGCCAGGCACACCCGATCAGAGCCTGAAGCGCCCCACCAACCCTTGCAAATGGGTGCCCAGCCGCGCCAGCTCCACGCTGGAGCTGGCCGTCTCCTCACTGGCCGCCGAGGTCTGGTCGGAAATGTCCCGCACATTCATCACGCTGCGGTTGATCTCTTCGGCCACGGCCGTTTGCTCTTCTGCCGCGGTGGCGATCTGCTGGTTCATCGCCTGGATCGACGACACGGTACGGGTGATGGTTTCCAGCGAGTTGCCGGCGCGGCGGGTCAGCTCGACGCTGCTGTCAGTCAGTTGGCGGCTGCTGTCCATCACGCTGGCCACCCGCTGGGTTCCGCTTTGCAAGCCGGCAATCAGTTCTTCGATTTCTTCGGTCGACTGCTGGGTGCGCTGGGCCAGGCTGCGCACCTCGTCGGCCACCACGGCAAAGCCGCGCCCGGCTTCGCCTGCACGGGCAGCCTCGATCGCTGCGTTGAGCGCCAGCAAGTTGGTCTGTTGAGCCACCGACTTGATCACGTCGAGCACGCTGCCGATCTTGTCGCTCTCGGCCTTGAGCTGGTTCATCGCTTCGCTGGAGTTGATCACTTCGCCGGCCAGGCGCTCGATCTGCGCCACCGCTTCGCCCACCACCCGGTCACCTTCACGGGCCTGCTGGTCGGCCATCAAGGCCGCTTCCGAGGCTTGCTCGGCATTGCGTGCCACGTCGTGCACGGTCGCGGTCATCTGGTTCATGGCAGTCGCCACCTGATCGGTCTCGACCTTCTGGTTGTTGACCCCGGCGCTGGTCTGCTCGGTCACCGCCGACAGTTGCTCGGCCGCACTGGCGATCTGCGTTACCCCATCGCCGATGCCACCGATCAGCTCGCGCAAGCCTTGGGTCATGCGCTGCATGCTGGCTTGCAACTGGCCCAGCTCGTCACGGCGGTCTACCGGCAGGTTGTGGCTGAGGTCGCCGCTGGCTACCCGCTCGGCGGCGCTCAGGGTCTGGCGCAGGGGCACGACGATCTGCCGGGTAATCGCCCAGGCTGCCAGCAGGCCAAGGGCCAGCGCCAGCACGGTGGCGATTAGCAGCAGGGTCTTGGCCTGGGCGGCAGCGCTATCCCGTACGGCGGTCTGGGAAGTGGTCATCGCCTCGCTGGTCTGCAGCAGCGCGGCGCCGAGCTCGACCATGCGTTGCAAGGCTTGATCGCTGGCCGTCTGGGCTGCGCCGAACTGGTTGACCGCATCCCGGTAGCCGCCCATGGCAGTGGTAGCGTCGTCCAGGCTGGCGGCATAGTCGGCCGGTACCTTGGCCGGCAGCGCGCGCAGTTCCAGCAAGGCCTGGTCGATGGCTTTGAAGGCGGTTTGCTGGTACTCGGCATTGCCGCTGTAGGTATAACCGCGTACCTGGAAGCGGGCTTGCTGCAGCAGGGCGTTGACCTCCACGGCGGACTGGTATTGGCTTATGTCGCCGCCCTGGCGCAGGCGCTGTTGCACCCGGTTCAGCAGTTCCACGGCCTTGTCGGCGCTATCGCCGAGCACTGCGCGGCTTGCCTCGCGGCGTTGGCCGGCCTGTTTCAGCTCGCCCAAGGCCTGCTGGTAGCCGCGCACGGCCTCGCGCTGCTGTTCCAGGCGCTGGTGGTCGGCGGGCTGCTCGATCTGGCCGAGCATCACTTGCACCTGGCGGTCCAGCGTAGCCAGGGCTTTTTCCACGTCTGCGATCGAGGCATCGTCACGCTCGCGTTGATAACGCTGGCGGGCGATACGCAGTTCCTGAGTGTGCTGCTGAATGACCGAGATATTCCCCAGCTTGTCGCCACGGCCGATGATGCTGTCCATGCCGTGCCAGCCGGTCAGGGTGATGGCCACAGTCAATAGCAGGACCAGGCCGAAACCCATTCCCAGTTTGCGGTTCACGCTCATATTGCCCAGCGATTGGGCTAACCATTGATACATGTAGACTCCCGGTCGGCTTGGCAGCACGAAACTTTGTTGTGTTGCCAAGGCCATCGGCCCGGGAAGGGGAAACTTGATGGGCGATTAGGTGGCGTTTGCGTCAGAAAATGCGCGAAAGCAGCGCAGTGACGGCCGTTTCCACGCGCAGAATGCGCTCACCCAGCTGCACGGGCGCCAGGCCTGCCTTGCCCAGCAGGTCGATTTCGTAAGGAATCCAGCCACCTTCGGGGCCGATGGCCAGGGTCACGGGCTGGTCCACGGCGCGCGGGCAGGCAGGGTACGGGCCGGGGTGACCGACCAGGCCCAGGGTACCAGCAGCGATCGCGGGCAGGCGGTCTTCGACGAACGGCTTGAAGCGCTTCTCGATGATCACCTCGGGCAGTACCGTGTCGCGGGCCTGTTCCAGGCCGAGGATCAGGTTGTCCCGAATGTTTTCCGGCTGCAGGAACGGCGTTTGCCAGAAGCTTTTCTCGACCTTGTAGCTGTTCAGCAGGATCAACCGCGGTACACCCAGGGTAGCCACGGTCTGGAACAGCCGGCGCAGCATCTTCGGGCGGGGTACAGCCAGTACCAGGGTCAGCGGCAGTTTGGCCGGCGGTTGCTGGTCGAAGGCCACCTCCAGCTCGGCCTGGTGCGGTGCCAGGCGCAGCACCGTGGCCTTGCCCATCAAGCCGTTGACGCGGCCCACGCGCAGCTGGTCGCCGACCGCCACGCGGTGGATTTCCTGCATGTGGGTGAAGCGCCGGTCAGCCAGCACCACGCGGTCGGCCGAAACGAAGTCGGCCTGTTCAAGCAGCAGCAGGTTCACGGTTGAGTCGCTGGCGGCTGGTCGTTGGAATCGTCGGCAGTTTCGTCGTGGGCACTGCGCTTGCGCACCAGGCTGCCGCACAGCACGCCGACTTCGAACAACAACCACATGGGCACGGCCAGCAGGGTCTGCGAGAAGATGTCCGGTGGCGTGAGGATCATGCCGACCACGAAGCAGCCGATGATCACGTAAGGGCGGATCTTCTTCAGGTACTTCACGTCGACCACGCCGATCCACACCAGCAGCACCACCGCCACCGGGATCTCGAAGGCCACGCCAAAGGCGAAGAACAACGTCATCACGAAATCGAGGTAGTTGGCGATGTCGGTCATCATGGCCACGCCTGCCGGGGTGGCTGCCGCGAAGAACTTGAACATCAGCGGGAACACCAGGAAATAGGCGAACGCCATACCGGCATAGAACAGCAGGATGCTCGACACCAGCAGCGGGATCGCGATGCGCTTTTCGTGGCGGTACAGCCCCGGCGCGATGAAGCCCCAGATCTGCTGGAGGATGAAGGGGATGGCCAGGAACAGCGACACGATCATGGTCAGCTTGAACGGCGTGAGGAACGGCGAGGCCACGTCGGTGGCGATCATCGTTGCATTGGCCGGCAAGTGATCACGCAGGGGGGCGGAGACCAGGGTGTAGATCTGCTGGGCGAAGGAGAACAGCCCGGCAAAGATGAGGAAAATGACCGCAACGCAGCGCAGCAGGCGGGTGCGCAGTTCGGTCAGGTGCGAAACCAGCGGCATTGGCTGGTCGTGTTCCGGATTCTCGCTCATGGGGCTCGCGGCGGTTGAGGCGGTTCAGTGGTTGTGCCCGGGGTGGCCGGTGTTTCCACTGGCCTGGCTGCGACCCCGGCGGGTGGCTGCACGGTGGCGGTGGTCACGGGCGGCTGTGCCGGTGGCGTCAGCGGGTTGAGGATGCGCTTGGCTTCCTCTTCCATCTGCAGGATGTGCTCGTTGTGCAGCTGGCGGCGGATGTCGTCGGCGCCGATTTCACGCTCCACTTCCATCTTGATGCTGTTGAAGCTGCGCTTGAGCCGCCCGATCCACAAACCTGCGGTGCGGGCGGCGCCTGGCAGGCGCTCGGGGCCGAGCACCAGCAGGGCGACCAGGCCGACGAGCAGCAGCTCGCTGAAACTGATGCCGAACATGGGTCAGTCTTTCCGCTGTGGCTCTTGGACCGGCTGTGCCTGGCCCTCGATGGTGTGGCCTGGCTGTGGCTGGGCGGTGTTCTGCACTGGCGGCACAGGCTGGGCAGGCGGCGGGGTTTGCTCGGCCGGCTTGTGCTCTTCATCGTTCATGGCCTTGCGGAAGCCCTTGATCGACTCGCCCAGGTCACTGCCGAAGTTCTTCAGCTTCTTGGTGCCGAATACCAGCACCACGACCACCAGCAGGACGATCCAGTGTTTCCAGTCAAAGATACCCATTTCGTACTCCTGAAAAATGTCAGTGAAGCTTCAGGGGCGCCCGGCGCCCCCCGCAAATGCATCAGGCAGAAGGCGTTCGCGCAGCCTTCTCATCATGCCCGGACAGCCCGAAGCGGCGCTCCAGCTCGTCCAGCACCGCTTGCGGATGCTGGCCCAGCGCGCTGAGCATCACCAGGCTATGAAACCACAGGTCGGCGGTTTCGTAGATGACATCGCTGTAATCCTTGCTGTGCGCGGCGTCCTTGGCGGCGATGATGGTTTCGACCGACTCTTCGCCGAGCTTTTCAAGGATCTTGTTCAGGCCCTTGTGGTACAGGCTGGCCACATAGGAGCTGTCGGGCGCCGCTTGCTTGCGTTCTTCAAGCACGGCGGCCAGGCGGTTGAGGGTGTCGCTCATGTCAGTGTCCTGCGCTGTAGATGGCATCCGGGTCCTTGAGGACCGGGTCGACGATTTTCCACTGGCCGTCTTCGTAGACGCGATAGAAGCAGCTTTCCCGGCCGGTATGGCAGGCGATATGGCCCAGTTGCTCGACCATCAGGATGATGACGTCGGCGTCGCAGTCCAGGCGCAGTTCATGCAGCTTCTGCACATGCCCGGACTCTTCGCCCTTGCGCCACAGCTTGCCACGCGAGCGCGACCAGTAGATGGCGCGTTGCTCGGCGGCCGTGAGCGCCAGCGATTCGCGGTTCATCCAGGCCATCATCAGCACCCGTCCGGTCTTGTGGTCCTGGGCGATTGCTGGCACCAGGCCATCGCTGTTCCACTTGATCTCGTCCAGCCAGTCTTTCATCGTCGACTCCAAAGCGAGCCCGCTCCTGTACCGGGCCATTTGCGCTAGTGTGCCAGCCACAGGCGCGGCTGGCTATTGGCGCACGATCAGGTAAAGGCCGGCGGCCAGCATCAGCCAGGCGGGCCAGGCTGCAGGCGCGGCCAGGCTGGCGGCCTCGGCAGCACCCGCGGCCAGTACCGCGCCCCCGCCCAGCAGGCCGGCACCCAGCAGGCGCAGCGCCCAGCGGTCGCCCTTGCGGCGCTCTGGCAGTTGCGGGTCATGCAAATGCGGTTGCGACAGGCGTTCGAGCAGGTCGCGGGTCATACCGGCCAGGTGCGGCAACTGCTCTACCTGGCTGTGCAGGTTGCCGAACATGGCCTTGGGGCTGTAGCGCTCGCGCATCCAGCGTTCCAGGTAGGGCTTGGCGGTGCTCCACAGGTCCAGGTCGGGGTACAGCTGGCGGCCCAGGCCTTCGATGTTGAGCAAGGTTTTTTGCAGCAGCACCAACTGCGGCTGCACTTCCATGTTGAAGCGCCGTGCGGTCTGGAACAGGCGCATCAGCACCTGGCCGAAGGAAATATCCTTTAACGGTTTTTCGAAGATCGGTTCGCACACGGTGCGGATCGCGGCTTCGAATTCGTTGACCTTGGTATGCGCCGGGACCCAGCCCGAATCGATGTGCAACTCGGCCACACGCCGGTAGTCGCGCTTGAAGAAGGCAAACAGGTTGCGCGCCAGGTAGTCCTGGTCTTCGGCGGTGAGGCTGCCGACGATCCCGCAGTCGATGGCGATGTACTGCGGGCTCCACGGTTTGACCGTGCTGACGAAGATGTTGCCCGGGTGCATGTCGGCATGGAAGAAGCTGTCGCGGAACACCTGGGTGAAGAACACCTCCACACCCCGTTCGGCCAGCAGCTTCATGTCGGTGCGCTGGTCGGCCAGGGTAGCCATGTCGGTCACGGGCACGCCATAGATGCGCTCCATGACCAGCACCTTGGGGCGGCACAGGTCCCAGTACACCTGGGGCACGTACATCAGCTCGGACCCTTCGAAGTTACGCCGCAGCTGGCTGGCATTGGCCGCTTCGCGCAACAGGTCGAGCTCGTCGTAGATGGTTTTTTCGTAGTCGCCGACGATGTCCACCGGGTGCAGGCGGCGGGCATCGGCCGAGGCGCGCTCGGCGGCCTTGGCAATCAGGAACAGCCAGGCCAGGTCCTGGGCGATGACCGGCTTGAGGCCGGGGCGTACCACCTTGACCACCACCTCTTCGCCCGTTTTCAGGCGCGCGGCATGCACTTGGGCGACCGAGGCCGAGGCCAGCGGCTCGACGTCGAAGCGGCTGAACAGCTCGCCCACCTTGGCACCCAGTTGCGCTTCGATCAACGCCACGGCGTGTTTCGGGTCGAATGGCGGCACGCGGTCCTGCAGCAGCATCAGCTCGTCGGCGATGTCGGGGGGCAGCAGGTCGCGGCGGGTGGACAGCAACTGGCCGAACTTGATGAAGATCGGCCCCAGGTCCTGCAGCGCCAGGCGCAGACGTGCGCCACGGTTGAGCTCGGACGGCTTGCGTGGCAGCCAGCGCCACGGCATCAGCAGGCGCAGGCTGGCCAGCCACCAGGGCAGCAGGGGTTGATCGAACAGCAGGTCATCCAGGCGGTAGCGGATGACCACACGCTGAATGCGGAAAAGGCGGCGGACGGCGAGCAGCTTCATGCGTTATAGCTGGAATCAAGGGATCGGGAAAGGCGCTTGAGGCGCGCCTCAAGGCGTTCGGTGTCGAGTTTCAGGGCATCGAGTTCGCTGAAGGCAGCCTCGGCTTCGCGCTTGCCGACCAGCGTGCGCGACTCTTCGGCCAGGTACTCGGACAAATTCTGGCTGAAGCGCGCCAGGCCCTGGCGGGTCCAGCGCGCGCGCAGGCGGATGTGGCCGGCCAGCATGGCCGTGGCCACCGGGCCGAGCCAGCGTTGCAACTCGTGCTCCCAGTCCAGTTCCAGGTCCTGCAGCACACCGAACAGGTCGAGCAGCACGGCGCTGTCGCCGTGCAGTTCGACCTGCGGGCTGTGCAACACGCCAGTCTTGTCCTTCGCCATGGCCAGTTGCGCCAGGCTGCCGGCCGGGGCGCGCAGGCTGCAGTCGACCTCGCCTTCCCAGTGGGCGGCGAGCATCAGGCCCTCTTCATCGGGCAGGATGAACACCTGCAAGGCCGGTTGGCGGCAGTCTATCTCGATGACCTTGCCCGCCAGCGCGCCCAGCCGCGGCAGGGCCGTGCTGTCCATGCGCAGGACGCGGTTCAGGCCCTGTTCGACACTGGCGAGCAGCCCGGCCAGCAGCATCAGGGCTTGATTCCCCGGTGCACGGCAACAATGCCGCTGGTCATGTTGTGGTAGGTGACGCGGTCGAAGCCGGCCTCGACCATCATGCTTTTCAGGGTTTCCTGGTCGGGGTGCATGCGGATCGACTCGGCGAGGTAACGGTAGCTTTCGGAGTCGTTGGTGATCAGCTTGCCGGCCAGGGGCATGAAGGCGAACGAGTAGGCATCGTAGGCCTTGGACATGAGCTTGTTGGTCGGCTTGGAGAACTCCAGGATCAGCAAGCGGCCGCCGGGCTTGAGTACACGCAGCATCGAGCGGATGGCTGCATCCTTGTGGGTGACGTTGCGCAGGCCGAAGGCGATGGTCACGCAATCGAAGTGGTTGTCCGGGAACGGCAGCTTTTCCGCGTCGGCCTGCACGAATTCGATGTTGCCGGCCACGCCGCGGTCCAGCAGGCGGTCACGGCCAACCTTGAGCATCGAGTCGTTGATGTCGGCCAGTACCACTTGCCCGGTCGGGCCGACCAGGCGCGAGAACTTGGCGGCAAGGTCGCCGGTACCACCGGCGATGTCCAGCACGCGGTTGCCGCTGCGCACACCCGAGAGCTCGATGGTGAAGCGCTTCCACAGGCGGTGCATGCCGCCGGAGAGCACGTCGTTCATCAGGTCGTACTTGGCAGCTACCGAATGGAATACCTCGGCAACTTTCTTGGCTTTCTGGCTTTCAGGTACGTCCTGGTAGCCGAAATGGGTGGTGGGTTCGGCGTGGTCGCCTTTGCGCTGGTCGTTCATATCGCTTCACCGGAAAAAATTACCGCCATTCTAGGGCGAACGGGCGGATTTGTCTTGGCAGGGTGTGCCGGTGGCCGGGGGCGGGCATAATGCCGATTATGTCTACATCTTCAGGAACACCCGCATGACCCAGATCAGCGTCGAACGCAAACACTCCCTCGGCCGTGACGCCGCCCGTGCCAAGGCCCAGGCGCTGGTCGACAAGCTCAGCCGCGAGTACGACCTCCAGGCCACCTGGAACGGTGACCGGGTCGATGTGGCGCGCAGCGGCGCCAAGGGTAGCGTGCAGATCGGCGAAGACAGCATCCGCGTGGAGCTGAAACTGGGCATGATGCTGTCGATGATGAGCGGCACCATCAAGGGCGAGATCGAGCGGGCGCTGGACAAGGCACTGGCCTGACGCCCGCTTTATTCAGCTGGCGGGGAACGGGATCAGGTCTTCGATCTGGTCCAGGCGCAGGTCACCCCGGTACACCTGGCAACGCTCCGCCGAAGCCTGTGCCCGTTGCAAGCGCTCGTCGCGGCCCATGGCCTCCGGAAACTTCAAATGGCCTTTGGCAAAGCGCCGGGCATTGGCGGTGGCGGTGGTGTAGTGGAAGTGCGCCTCCCAGAGCTTCTGCCTGGGCTGCAGGCGATAGATGTCGTACACATCCAGAAAGTCATTGGCCTTGAGCTGTTTGCGCGCCCTGTTCGGGGTGATTTCGACCTCGCGGGCCTCTACCAGAAAGCGCAGGGCCTTGCTGTCCGGGTAGCGGGTGCCAAGGTAGGCGCTGGTCAAGAGGCGCTGCTTTTCAGCGCGCACTTCGGTAATGGCCTGTTCGATCCTGCTGGCCAGTGGTTGCTCCCGTTCAGGGCCGCTGCGCAGGTTACCGGCGATTTCCGCCAGGTCCTGCAAGTAGAAATCCAGCAGGTCGGCCAGGCTGTTGGGCCCATCCAGGTGGCGCGCGGCGTGGTTGAGCCTGGCCGCCTGCTGGCTCAGCAGATCATTGCCTATGCGCCGCAGGCGCGCGTAGTCAGGCGCCGGCGTGGCGGGGGCAATGGTGTCCCAGTGATCGCCTTGCTGCTGGTAGCGTGCAACGGTTTGCTGGGTCATCGGGTCGATCTGCACGGTTTCGCCAGCCTCCTCGGTTTCCTCCACCACCAGCGACCTGCCCCGCGCCGTGCGGATCACCTTGCGTCGGACGGCCCGCACCCTGTGGGTCAGCGGTTGCTCGGGTACTGCATCCTGGCGATCGGTCGCGGCCGCCAGGTTGGCCATGTCATCCTCGCCCAGGCTTATCAGTATATTGAGCTCAACGATGTAGGCCTCGAGTTGGCTGCTGTCCACCGCAGGCATGTTGCGTGAAAGCAGGTACTGGGCATTGCTCAGGGCCAGCTTGTATTCGCGAAGGGCGCTCTCCAGGGGCGCCTTCTGCTGTTCGGGCGTCAGGCCGGCGGCAGCCAGGCTGTCGTGGCTCAGCAGCGCTTCGTGAAAATGCTTGCTGCGCAGGGTTTGCTGGGCGAGCAGGGTACTTTCGAAATCGTCTGCGCTGAGCCGGTCCCTGCGGACGACGAGTTGATGCAGGTCACTGATGATCTGGGCGCGGGTAATGAGGGTCGAGTACTGCCGGGTGCTGATGATGCCGTCGAGCTTCTTGCGTTTGCCGGGGAACTGGATCTGCCCGTCTTGCATGGCCTCGGCAAGATTATGGTCCAGGCGTTGGCTGACACTGAGGATGCGCCTGTGCACAGCCAGTGCGGCTTCGATGTGCTTGCTGAAGTCCAGGTACAGCTCTGCCTGCTCCTGGCCGAACGGCAATTGCACCAGGCGACGGGACTGGGTCTTGAGCACCTCGTAGTCATTCATGTCGAGCAGGCGGCGGAACTGCTGCAGGTCAGTTTGCAGCAACTGCTCCCACCATTGGCCACGGACAAATGAAGCGGTGGCTTGCGGGTCGAACCTGAGGTACTTCGGTTCGCCCATGCGGGTGTAGAGTTGTATCTGCTCCCTGATCAGCGTGGCCTGTTTCTCATAGGTGAGTGCCAACACATCGAGGTTGGCGCGCGTCTCCTGGCGAAGCGCCTGCAGGGCGCGCAGGCTTTCCTGCAGGTGCTCCGGCAAATTGTCGAGCGAAGCGCCGGGGTGCTCATCGAGCGACTTCAGGAATGCCTCGAGTGCCTGGTCGTAGGGTTCCACCCGCTTCAGGTAGACACCGATGAAGGTTTCCGTGTTGTTGAGCTTTTGATCATTGGCGACACGGGTCGCCAGCAGGGTGTTGAATGCCTCGGTTTTTTCGTTGATCAGTGCTCGGGCGCTTTTCGGCATGCCCCCGGCAAGGTGCAGGTCCAGCATCCATTCACCGTTCCAGCGTTTCAGCCAAGGGCCACGGCTGCGTTCGCGGCTGGGGAGGTAATAGCCGTCAGGCTCCGCCCCCCATGACTGCGACCATTCGCTCTGGCTCAGCGGCGGCCCCATGATGCGCATGCCGCTCCAGCTCTCGACCACTTCGTAAGGCACGTGCTGCAACTGCACGTAGTAGCGCCCATCCAGTGCATACAAACCGCGCATGCGCCCGCTGGCCACCGGTTGCAGCCCACTCAGGCTGACCGCGGCGCGCAGGCGTTCGAGGGCGGCGCGGGCGTCGCGCGGCAGGTTGCCGAGCCGTTGGTCATGGCCCCATTGGCTGACATTCAGCGCTGTCGGCTGGGCTGGCTCGGCGAGGGCTGTCCAGGTTTGCTGTTCCGGTAACCGATCGGCCAGCACGGCCGGCGCCCGACGCGGCGGGGCCTGGTATGCGGGTTCCGGCGGTGTGCGGGCAATGGCAGGGCCGTGGGCCAGCAGCATGGCCAGGTTCAGCAGGATATCTGCGCCAGCGAGCCATTTTTCCTGGTCGCTGCCGGCGGTCAACGCGTTGAGGTCATGCCGGATGCCGAGCAGGGCGGTCACCAGCCAGGCCAGCATGCCTGCCGCGCCACGCAGCAGCGGCGTGACCGTATTGAACGCCACCCAGGCGAACTGCTCGACCAGCGCCCAGCGCAGTTGTTGGTTGGACACGCTCTGCCGTGAGGCCAGCAACAGCAGAACCTCGGCCCGGGCCTGGTAAATCCGGTTGTCTAGGTCGTCGGCCCAGGGGCTGAAAGCCAGTGTGACCGGCACCCTCAGGCGCTCGATGGCAAGCCCCACCAAGGCAGCCCCGGGCGCCAGCAGATGGGCCACCTCGGCCAGCCCGGAATGCAAGTGGGGGTGAACAAAGCCGCCATCGGCGTAAATGGGGCGGGCGTCGTCATCCAGCCAGATGAGGATGTCCTGCTGCAGGGCGTGTTCGGTACGGATGCAGGTGATCAGTTGTTGGCGGCTATCGAACTGCCTGATGGGCTGCCGGGTGTGCATCGGCCGGTACAGTAGCCAGGCCCCGGTGGTGGGTACTTCGATGACGAACATGCCATGCACCGGGTTGCTCTTCGGGCCGCCGGGCACGCTGTTGAATGCCAGCGGCGCCAGCTTCAGCGTG
This sequence comes from Pseudomonas sp. NBRC 111127, assembly GCF_001320345.1. Taxonomy (NCBI): domain Bacteria; kingdom Pseudomonadati; phylum Pseudomonadota; class Gammaproteobacteria; order Pseudomonadales; family Pseudomonadaceae; genus Pseudomonas; species Pseudomonas sp. NBRC 111127. Next base: position 44,017 of record NZ_BCBD01000027.1, read on the forward strand.
CCGCTGGCATGGGGTTGCCGCCGGCAAAAATCGGCGATGACCTGCCAGGTGCGCTCGTCCAGCTGGGCCATGATCTTGGCCTGCAGCGCGCTCAGCAGCAGGCTTGTGCGCCATTCTTCGGCAAAGCGTTGGCGCCGTTGGTCGGCGTCGTTGCCACGTTGCAACTGGTCGTGAACGAATAGCGGGTACTGGCCGCCGATATCCACGCTGTCGACCAGGGCGGCGACGTAATCGAGGTTCATCCAGCTATCCAGTGGCTGCTGGTCGGCGCGTTGGATCGCCGCTGCGACCTGCTCGCCGCCTGGCGGCAGCCGGGTGATGGCCAGTTCTGTCAGGCTGATGGTTCTCAGGTACTCGAGCCGCGCCGGGCCGGTGGAGGAAACCTGCACCACCTGGGCAAGGCTGATCAGCAGCTGATCAGGGTCGTACGGGACCTGCGCAGGGTGGTCATTGCGCATGTGTTCCCGCAAGCGGCGAACCGCGTACTGCTGCAAGTCCTCGATGCCGTCCAGGGACGAACCACCCTGGGCCAGCATCTGCCTGGCCGACAGCGCCAGCAACGCCGTGTGGTACTCGAAGCGATCAGTCAGGCTGGCGTTGCTGAGCCAGTCCGGAAACCCTATGGCCGGGGTCGATGGCTGAAGCACAAAACTTGCCGGGAATACCCATGAAGGGTCGCTGAGGGTGTAGAAGCGCTCATCCAGGTCGCTAGCCTTGTCGCCTGGGCGAAGCTGCAGCCGATCGATTCTTTGCAGCAGGCCATTGAGCAGCTGCCGGGCCTGGTAGGCGAACGGGTCCTCGCCCAAGGGCGTGCAGGCCCAGGACATAGAGTCGAACGCATGCTGCTCACCGAGCGCTTCGTGCAGGGCCCGGGAAAAAGCAGCCAGATCATCGAAGCTGCGCACGGTGCCCGAAGGCTGGCACCACAGAATGAGCTCACGGGTACCTTGCCTGCCCGTGACCAGCAAGTCCGGCAGCACCCATTGCAGGGTGTCCCCGGGGCTGGCAAGGGAAACCTGCAGCGCTTGCACCTGTGCCGCGGCGTGGCTTTGGGCCAGCAGCGGGTACAGCAGGGCTTTCTGGTCATGGTCCAGGCCCTGGCGCTCAAGCGTACCGAGCAGGGCGGCCTTGAGCACTTGCTGCAGCCATTGCAGGCGGGTCACGTCCGAGTCTTTCTCGCAGCCATTCCAGAAGCTGACCTGCGCCCGCTGGAAGGTCTCGCTGAGGGTAGAAAGCATGTTGTCGAAGTCGGTGTTCAGGTCTTCCATGCGCAGGTCGATGGCCGGGGCGCTGTCTTGCGGGCGAAAGACCAGCGGTGGGTTCAGGCTCAGCTGGTCGGTCGGCTGCAGCGCCATGGGCTGGCCATTGAAAAAATGCGTCAGCAGGGTATCGACCAGCTGGCCTGACGCTGTCGGCGGCTGCCCATTCACCCCGCGCAGGATGCTGAAGCCCTGGATCGATTGCAGCTGTGGGTGCTGGCTGCGCGTCCACGGGTAGCGTGCCGCGATGACCTCGAAGCCTGCGCGGGCGATGACCTCGCGCAAGCGCGGGCGATTGGCGAACTGGGTGGCTACAAGCTGCCTGAACGAGAGGGGCGATGACGATGGCATGGCAGGAGGCTCCGATTGATGGGAGCCGAATGCTGGAGCAGCGGGCTGCTGCGTCTGTGGTAGATAAAGCAGTGCGCCGATCTTAGGGTGAAGATTCTAATTCCTGCCTCTACCTTATGCTCAAGCCCACCCTCCATGGGCGGTTCCTCCTCCACTCATGAGCATGAGGTACAGAGCATGGCCAAAGTGAATGTGAAGAAAAAGGCGGACGCGCCGGGCACGCTGGGTGAGGTGCGGGGTTACGCACGCAAGATCTGGCTGGC
>NZ_BCBD01000028.1:0-45872 GCF_001320345.1 Pseudomonas sp. NBRC 111127
GATGCCAAGCGTTTCGTCCAGCGTGCCAAAGAACTTGGCAGCGCTATTTTCCATCACCTGGAAGGCGCCGGACACCGTTGTCTGGGACCTCGCGAAAGCATCATCGATCGACCTGGTCTGGCTCAGGATGGCAGAGAACACCTCCTTGGAGGTCAACTTGCCCGCCTCGCCCATCGAGCGAAGTGATTCGCGGGCCACGCCAAGCCCATCGGCAATCGCCTGAGCCAAGCCAGGCGCCTGTTCGAGAACCGAGTTCAGTTCCTGGCCACGAAGCACACCGGACGCAAATGCTTGTCCGAGTTGGACCAGAGCACCTTGCGCGGCCTCGGCAGAGACACCGCTAGCAGACATCGCCTTGCTGATGTTCTGCGTGACTTGGGCGACCTTCTCTTGGGTTGCGCCAAGCTGTCCCGATGAAGCAGCGATCCGCTGATAGAGCTCGGCCGTAGCCTCCAGGGAGGACTGCGAGTTCTGTGCGATCGAAAACACCGCAGACGACTGCCTGGAGAATTCGTCAAACGTCTCGGAAACCTGCTTTATGCGGTTCTGCACGCCTACCCAGGTCTGCGAGTACTCAACGACCTGCTGTGCACTGAAAAATGCAGCTGCCGCACCGGCAATGGTCTTGAACGACCCAGCAACACTCGCCGAGGCCGATTCGGCATGCCGGGCAACCTGCCCCATGCTTCTCTGCGTGGAGCGAGCTGCTTGATCCATCCCTTGCTGAAATCCGCCAATCCTGGCTATCAGATCGAGGGTGAGAGTGCCAAGCGATCTGCTTGCCATAGATTTTCTCCGGGCATAAAAAAACCCGCTTTCGCGGGTCTCGTGCATTGCTCGTCTATATGGGTTTTTTGCCGCAGGCTGGACAGAACATGCTGAACTTTTCGATTTTGGCCGAGCAAGATCGACAGGCAATCAGCCTTCTCGGCTTCTCCTGGGCAGACTCGTTTGGCACATCTTCGGCAGCATGCTCGGCTTGCTTGCGCCTGAACTCCTCATTCACGCGCTGAATTGCCATCTCGGTTTTACTTGATATTAATGGCCTGCGCGACTTAACGCCGTGGTACCACGTCACACCGATCAGAAGCAGGAAGAACGCCACTCCAGTGACCACCACCCAGAGACCATAGGCAACCGCTGCCGCAGCAACGACAGCAAGGAGCCAAGGCGCCAGCACGATCAGGATTAATATAAGTACCGCAAGGATGGCAATCTGCATGGAATCCCTCCCGTAAAAGATGGAACTCTATCAGATCATGTCCATTCCCTCATCGCCTGCTCAAGATCCGTCCCCGGCCGGGCATGGTGCGGCATGAAGTCGTACAGATCCGCCTTGCCGCCTGAGCCGCGGTTGACCTGCAGTGCAATCAAGGCGCCGGTGAGCTCGATTCGGCGCGCAAGGTTGAGCGATCCGTGCTTGTCCCGATAGGCGACCCAGGCCAGCACTTCCGCGTAGGAAAGCGTGGCCTTGGCCTCGGCTATCGTGCTGCCGCCGACCCCGTTCAGCACCAGCTCATGCCACAGCTCGTCGGCCAGGGTCAGCTCTTTGCTGGAGGGTTATTCACCTCATTGACGGCATTGAGCAGGACGATGCCCAGGGCCGAGTCGAGATTGACGGCGTCATCGAACGGCAGCTCCTCGGTGCCGTCCTTGCCCAGCATGATCGAGGCGGCCAGGTAGCGGGCGTTCTTGAAGCGCTCGGCCTCGCCACCGGCGAACATGGCCTCCATGACGCCGAAGGCATGCCGGCGGACGTGCACGGTGAACTTGTCGGTGATGGGCTTGCCGTTCTTGTCGGCGTGCTTCCACTCGACTTCCTTCGGTACCAGGGCGTCGGCGATAACGCCCCCTTTCTTCTTCAGTTGCGCGAGATCCATGATGGCCCCTTAGGCAGTTTTCTTGATCCAGGCGGAACCGCCCGAGCGTTGAATGGAGACCGCAGTGCTGACCACCGCGTTGGCAGCAAAGTCGAACGGGAAGTCTGCGACGTAACCTTCGAAGACGAACCAGGTTCTTTCCTCCGGAAGCTCGAAGTCATCGCCTTCGGAATTGACGGTCGGCGCTGCAGTGCCGTCAGACCAGCCAACCGCCCATTTCTGAGTGGTGTCGCCATTCTCCTCCGAACGCTGATGAAGTCGGATGTGGCTTGGGCTGTTCGGATCTGCGTTGATTGTCAGAGACGCCTGGCCCGGCGTGCGCAGACCTTTCTTGTAGGTCCGATCAAGGTCGCTGAGGCAGGTATCCTCGATCTGCTCGGCTGGCGCGCCGCCAGGGCTGAACGCGGTTGCGCACTCGACCTCCATCACGGTCGATGGGCCAGCGCCATTGAGGGGCGGCATCAAGGTGTACACCTGGGTGCCTTGGGTCAAAATCGACATGGTGATCTCCTGTCGGGCGAAAGAAAGCCCGCACATGGCGGGCTCGGTGGGTTCATCGGGGGACTATCCAGTCCACGTCGAAACTTCGGTGGAAGTCCTTGGTATCTGGGTCGCGGTCAGTGGCTCCCCAGCGGACGACATAGGCGCGCGGCTCAATCGCTGCACACAGCGCCTTGGTGACGGCCAGAACTGGCGCGCCGGTTGCGGCATACACGTCCAGCTGCAGGGTGAAGCCGTCGGTGTCTGGCCTGCCGGCCAGGTAGTTCTCGGGGCTGCCCGAGATCAGGTGCCAAACCACATAGGGCTTGATGGGCTTGTCCGGCGCCTCATCGAATGAATACAGCCGGCAATTCACGCCCGCGCCTAGCAGCGCGGCCACGGACGGGTGGCCGGAGCAAACGGAGAAAATGGGGGGTTCCATAGGGCCTCACAGTGCTGCGTCGATCTCCCGGCTCAGCACTTGGATGAACCGATCGGTAACAGCAGTGACGTTGGACGACAGCGCCGGCCGCATGAACGGCGCCGGTGGCGTGTGCTGCGTGCCGAACTCCAGATAACGCCAGTGCCTTGTGTCGCCGCCTGGGTTGCTGCTGGCATCCTTGCTGTACTGGTTCGAACTGGCGCCGCCACGAACGCCGACCCTCATCACCACTCCGCCCTCGCGCCGACCCTGGCGCCCCGCCTCCTGGGTAACGATGTTGCGGAAGATCCGCTCAGCGGTGGCCGGGTCGTCCAGTGCCCGAGCTCGAGTACGCGCGTCGTCCCGCACGACGTTCATGGCCTGCCGGGCGGCTTTGCGCAAAGCACTGCGCTTGAGCTTGGGCGCGAGACCCAGCATCTTGTCGATAGTGGCTTTCGCGCCCTGCAAGCGTGCTGTGACTTGGTCAGCCATCTTTCACCCCCTTGGATACGAGCAGCGTCAGGTAATCCTTGCCCGACTCAGGATCTTCCAGCGGCGGGCCTTCGATGCTGTACACCTCGTCGCGGTACAGAATGCGCATCGCCGAAACCACGCCAGGTCGGTACCGGATGATCATCCGGCATGTAGCCTGGGACTGGCCCGCCTGGGCGGCTACCAAGTCTCGGGTAGACAGTGGCGCCACCCGCGCCGGGCACCGCGGCCAGCGGGTGACCCACTGTTCCTCGCCGAACTCACCGGTGACTGGATCTCGGGCAGTGGTGAGCTCCTGAATGTCGATTCGGTGTCGGAGCTTGCCGGCCTGCATTACACGCCCATCCGCATGCGGTAGGGCATCAAGAGGTGCTGAGAGGACAACGGCAGCTCGGCCACCGTGGTACCCGTCACCACTTCCTCGCGGTTGGCGAACAGGTGACCCAGCTTGAGCAGGCAAGCCGCCTGGATGGCAGGGTTCAGCACCATGCCGTAGGCGATGGAATCCGCCACGTCGTAGGCGTCCGCCAGCGCTTTGCGTGCGTATTCCAGCTGCCGGCAGCGCAGGGTGTGGTCCTGCTCCGCCTCAGCGGCAGCTACGGCTGCTGCGTTGGCTTCCTTGGCTTGCTGCATTGCCGCTGGCACACCAGCGCGGGCAGCATCAAGGGCCACCTGGTCAAGGTAAAAACGGCGGTTGAGGAACTGCATAGCCGCCTCCTCCGCGGCATCGAGCTGCGCCTGGACCAGCACCCGGTCGTCAGGTTCGGCCAGCAGGTGGTGCATGGCCAGGTCGATGGCGATCACGGACATGGTCAGTCTGCCTTCTTCTTGGTAGCGGCCTTGGGCTTGGTACCGGTCGAAACAGATGCCGAAGTCGTCGCGGCTGGAGCAGCATCACCCAGGGTCAGGTCGACCTGCGCTTCATCGTCGCCATCATGCTTTTCCGCATAGCCCTTCTGGATAAGCTCTCGGCCGTGCTGCTCATCAGTGATGAACGGGCTACCTTCAACCAGAGTTTTTCCACCCAGGTAGAGCGGTTTCAAGGTCTTCATCTTCATGACAGCCTCCGGTGGGCCGCCGCGCGGGCGGCCCGTTCAGGTCAAGGGGTGGTTGGAGCGGTGAAGTTGCCGTAGATGAAGGCCTCGGGACGCTTCACCGCGAGTGCGACCCGCTCCTCGCAGCGGATCGAAATCATGTTCTTCTCGAAGTCGTCGGCGTTCTCGGTCGAGATCACCACGTTGGCGTCCTCGCGATCGAACAGCTGAGCGCCAGTCTGGAAAGCGCCGGTCAGGAACTTGCCCTGGAAGGCGGCGATCTCGGTGGCAACGACCGGCAGACCCCACAGCAGCGGACCGGTCAGGCCCAGCGGGTTGGCCAGGATGTAGCGGCCAAGCGTGTCCTTGGTCAGTTCGATCTTCGCCCAGTCGATGAAGTGCAGCACGTGACCCGAGGCAGGCAGGCGCGCCAGCTGCGCCTGCAACATTGCCAGGCGCAGATCATCGATACCGGACCGCTGGTCGACTTCGAACGCCGCCGCGAAAGCAGTGGCTTGCGGCACGATGCCGTGCAGATGAACGCCGGTGCCGTCACCGAACAGAATTTCCTGCTCTTCGGCGTACTTCAGGCCGTAGCGCATCTCGGTGTCGATGGTGGACTGCAGCTGCGCGAAGTCGTCCAGGATCTGCTTGGACGCCTTGAACATGTGAGCGATGGTGCTCACCGGGGTGATCTTGGTAGCGAACTGGATATCGCTGTAAGGCTTCGCGGTGTTCTCAGCCACGACACGCGCGGCGTTGGTGAAGCCGGTCTGCTGCACCCAGAAGATCGCGGGAGAGGTGGTTCGGCCCGGGGCAATCAGGTCGCGAATGAACAGGCGCTGCTTCGGCTCGGCATCAATGCCAGGCAGGCGCTGCGGCTCGACCACGCCTTCGGCGACGCCGGAGCTGATCAGGGCGGCCTGCACCGGAACGCTCACGCGGCGATTTCCTTCGATGCTGGCTGCGAACTGCTTCAGCGCTTCACTCTTGATCACGACGCCACCAACGGTGTCGCGAGGAGTGGCGGCGCTGTTGCCAGGGTTGCGCACCAGCTCCTGCTCCATTTCACCCAAGCGCGCTTTCAGCTGCTTCTCGGCCTCGGTCAGCGAGTTGAACTTGGTGGCCAGCTCGTCGACGGTTGCCTTGGTCTCGTTCGACAGAGAGCCAGCCTTCTTGGCTTCTGCCAGGGCATTCTCGGCCTGCTTGCTGAATTCGTCGGTCGCCTTCTTCAATTCAGCGGATACGTTTTTCAGCAGTTCTGCGGTGGATTCGCTCATGGTTATGCTCCGGTTTGGATAGCTGCTGCCGAGAACCGCGCGAGTGCGGCTTGTAGGTCGGCGATGGGGTTGGCCAGGTCGGCCGGTGTTTCGGCAGCGTTCTGCTTGCCGGAGCTGGTAGCGCCAGGCGTACCAGCTTTGAGGTCTTGAATCAGCGCGCGCCGGTCGGTGCGCGACATGCCTTGCTTGGCAAGGATCACGTCCAGGCGGCGGGCGGCCACCTGGTGAGGCGCGGACGCCTGGGGATCTTCCTGGATGGCATCTGAAGCAAGCAGGCTGTCGGCGAAGCCCGCCTCGATCGCGGCGCTCCCGCCCATCCAGGTCTCCACGTCCATCAGCTTGCGCATCGCCTCCGGCTTGTCGCCGGTGCGAACCGAGTAGATATCGGCCAGGGTTCCGTCAATTTGCTCAAGGAAGTCGGCCACCTCGCGGATCTCGTTGCGATCACCGGCAGCCATGGTCCAGCTGTTGTGGATCATCAGGAACCCAGCCCGGGCGACTTGGATTTCATCGGCGGCCATCGCGATGAAGGATGCGGCCGAGGCAGCCAGGCCCAGCACCTGAACGGTCACCTTGCCCTTGTGCTCGCGCAGTAGGTTGTAGATGGCCAGGCCTTCGAAGACATCGCCACCAGGGCTGTTTATCTTCACGGTCACATCGTTGTCGCCAATGGAGCGCAGCGCGGCGCTGATGCGCTTGGCCGTTACGCCTTCGCCAGTCCACCAGTCGAAGCCAATGGGGTCGTACATGGTGATGGTGTTGTCGTCGGTCGCTGCTGCCTTGATCGACGGGTTCCAGCGCTCCAGCGCCAGCGGCATGAGATCGCAGTGGATCTGCGCGCGCGGGCGTGCCGCCGGAGCCTCCGGAATGGTCTTCAGTGTCATGAGTTACTCCAGGGTCAGGCTGCTTTGAGCAGTGGCAGTGAGATCAGGGCATGGGCCATCACTGGGCCGTCAGGATTTCCAGACTCCAGCGCCTTGGACGCCAGGTCGAACGCATCACTGATCGCACCTTTGTCCCCGCTCTGGTTGGCGGCGGCGATGCGCAGCATGAAAGCGGTGGCCGCCGGCGACATGCCAGCCGACTGTTTGCCCAGCTGATCGAGCGGCACAAGCGCCGACTGCACCGTAAAGGTGTCGCCGCCGGGGATCGGGGCCAGGTTCTCGAGGCGCCGCACTTCGTTCCGGCTCATCCAGCCATTCTGCAGGGCTGTGTTGTACCAGGCCCCACGGCCCGCGCTGTCGGCGCGCAGCAGCCCCTCTACCGCGAACTCAGCAAAGAACTCATCGGCGTCAGCCTCGCCGATCAGGCAGCGGGTGATTTCCTGCTCAATGTTGACGAGCAGCGGTCGCAGGCTGTTGGTCAGAAAGTGCAGGTTCTGCGCCTCCACCGAGCTGGCCCAGCTGGATTGCTTGTCCATGTGCCCGACCATGAACGGCGGAACGCGGAACCAGCGGCAGATTTCTTCAACGTTGAACGAGCGGGATTCCAGCATCTGGGCAGCTTCAGGATTCATCGTGATGCCCTGATACTTCATGCCAGCCTCGGCCACCATGATCTTGCCGGCGTTCTTGGAACCCATGAAGGCGCCAAGGCTGGCCCTCAGCTGTTCACGCTGCTCTGGCTTCAGGAGTGTCTCGCTACTGAGGATGCCGGAGGCCTGCATGCCTTGGGCAAACACCTTCGCAGCGGCCTCCTCCGCCGACATGGCTGAGCCGAAAATGTCACGGCCTGTAGTCACGGGAAGCATTCCGCACACACCATCCAGGCCGAAACCACGGATGTGCATCAAGCTCTTTTCGGGGATGTCCCGGTCGGTACCGTTTTCAACGTAGGTGTACTTGAGCCTGCCGTTGTCCTGTCGCTTCACCTTCATGCACTGAGGCAGCAGCGGGACCAGCGCGACCAGGCGGTTGCCAATGAACTTCTTCTCGACGAAGGCATTGCCTCGAAGGCAGATGCTCGCCACCACCAGCAGCATGAAGCGCTGTGGAGTCATTTCACTGTTTGGCACCCGGCATAGCAGCCGAAACAGCGGGTGATCCTTGGCGGTTTCTCGCGACCCGTCGGGCATCCGGCGATACAGCTTCAGCGGGAGGGTCGACACCGACTCCGACAGCAGCCGTACGCAGGCCCAGACGGTGGACAGCTGCAACGCCTTATCGACCGTTACGTGCTGCCCGCTTGCCGAGGTACCGAACCACTCCTGCCAGAATGCGCCATCCTTCAAGCTGATGGGCACGCCCAGCCAGTCCAGCACAGCAGACTTGATCCGCCCTGGTTTCTTTTCGCGTGCCATTACAGTCCCACCATGATCGGGTTTTCAAAGAAGCCGCTTGCGTCCGGTTCGCCGGCGTTCGCCAGCACTCGCCCGATGGCCATGATCAGCGCGACTGCGCCGTCTATCTTGTTGTCGTCGCCCTGCTTGATCGGGCGCACCACGTCATCGTTGCCCGGCAGGAACTTGCCAATCACGTTGCCGATACACCAGGTCATGATTGGGTTGCCGTCATGATGGAACCGCCCGGCCTCGATGGCTGCCTCCAGCTCCTTCATGGCGTCCGACATGTTGGTGTAGTTCTGCGTGATCGTGATCGGATTGAAACCTTCGTCGTCGAGCTCATGACTCAGGCCGGTGGCACCGTGCGGGTCAATCGGGCTTTCCCTGATAGGCGCCAGCTTGTTGGCTTCCTTGGTGTCTTCGAGGATTTCCCGGTAATCGATCTCGGCGCCAGGCGTGGCGGTCAAGTGCCCGGTGTTGATCCAGGCCTGGAAGCGCTCGGTCATCCGCTTACTGTCCACGTCGTTGGCCGTGTCTTCAGGAACCCAAAACGCCGGCGCCACGCTGTAGTAGTGAGTCTTGCCATCGATCTCCCGCCAGAACAGGCGAGCCCGAGAGTTCATGTCCAGCTTCCGCGCCAGGTCGAAGCCAGCAACCCATTCCTGGCCCTCGAACTGCTCAAGCGTGAGAGTCTTGTCCTCACAGGCCTTCCAGCTTTCCATATTGAAGAAGCCGGACTTGGCACTCACCCACAGGTTCAGGTGCTTGGTCTTGAACGTGTTGGTGAAACGCGCCGAGCGGATCGCCCTGGCCAGCTGGCTCTCCAGGTACTCCTGGAACACCGACACCCCCATGCAGGGGTTAGCCTTGGCCAGGTTCTTCGGGTCGGTCCAGTTGTCGCCCTCGTCCAAGGTCCAGATGTAGCCGAACAACTCGTCATCAGGGACGGTGCCGTTCAGCATCTCGATGACCTGGCGGCGCTTGTCGTAGCACGGGCCCTCAATGTTCGCGCCGGCCGTGGTGATGATGAACATCAGCGGCTGGCGGCGGGCGCCCATGCCGGTGAGCATGGTGTCGTACTGGGCCGCACTGTCGTGTTCGTGGAATTCGTCGATGATCGCGCAGGACGGCGATGCACCGTCACCAGGGTTGCCAATCAGCGGCTCGAAGCGGCTGCCGTTGGACGGGATGTTCAGGTTCGAGGCGTTCACCTCGATACCTGCCGCCTCCATCAGCATGGCCGAGCGACTGACCATCAGCCTGGCCGGGCGAAACACCTCCCACGCCTGTTTCTCGGTGGTCGCGCCGGAGTAGACCTCGGCGCCGAACTCGTTGTCGGCGACGAACATGCTGATGCCGACGCCGGCGGCGATCACCGACTTGCCGTTCTTGCGCGGCACCTCCCAGTAGCTTTCGCGAAAGCGCCGGTACCCGCCCTTCTTCCGCACCCACCCGAAGGTGCAGGCCAGGCCGAACAGCTGCCACGGCTCCAGGGTGATCAGCTGCCGCTTGAAGGCCCACTCGCCTTTCGTGTGCGGCAGCAGCTGCATCAGCCGCAACTTCTTCTCGGCCTTGGCCGGGTCAAACTTGTAGGGGTAGCTCTTGGACTTGCTGGCCGCGACGTCTTCGAAGTGCCGCTCGATCGCCTGATGGATGTAGCGGCATGCCGGAAACTTGCCCTTGAGGACGGACTTTGCCCACACCATCGCCTTGTCGACGTTGGTGTACTTGGTTCTGGTCATGGGTCACTCAAGAGGCCGGCGAAGGGGTTGGTCGTTTTCTGCTTATTGCCGCCGATGATTCGGGTTCGGCTGGCGGGGTCCAGGCCCAGCATCGAGCCGAAAGTGACCATTTGACGCATCGCTTCGTTGGCAGCAGTGAGTGCCGGATTTTTAACCGGACCTCCTGTGGCTCCCGCGACCACGATGCCGTGGGTGCGCACTGACTCCTGAGCCATCCGCCAGTTGCCGTAGGCAGTACAAAACGCCTCGACGTTGTGCATATCGGTGAGCGCGAGAACCTTGGCACGGAGCAGCTCCGGCACCAGCATCTGCCACACCCGAGTGGCGTGCTCACACAACCATTCCGGCGGATCGACGTTGGTCACCAGAGCGAAGTCCGGTTCATCCTTGTTCAGCTTGCGCTTGCCAGGATTCCCGGCCAGCGCCTTCTGGGCCGTGGGTTTTGGGCGACGGCCGGAGCGCCCGGCAACCCCTGGCATCGGCGCCTCCACTAAACTTTATATTTCGCGGGTGTAAAAAAACGATTGAGGGCGCGGTCTAGAAACGAAAGGGCCTGAACTTTCTACCCTCCCCCTCCCCCTTTGGGAGAATCAATCTCATTAACTGCTAATTTGATCGATTCTTGATCATTTCCGCCGAGAATTGCCGAAACCACCATCCTCACCGGCCGTCTTGGTCGAGTGGCATGAGGCACACAGGGCCTGCCAATTCGACCGATCCCAGAACACCACCATGTCACCCTTGTGAGGCTCAATGTGGTCAACGTCCGTGGCCACAACTACCAAGCCGCGGGCCTGACACTTGATGCACAGTGGATGCTTGGCCAAGAACCCGGCACGAGCCTGCTGCCACTTGTACCCGTACCCGCGAGCTGTCGAGCTTTCGCGCGGCTTCTCTTTGGCGTAGCGCTTTACCTGCTCAGCGTGGGTATCGCAGTAGCCGCTGGCATTACGGTGGAGTGCCCGACATCCCTGGGCCTTGCACGGGCGTTGTGGTCTCAGCGGCACGGCGTTCCGTCCAAGTAGGTTCGCGGCTCGGAGTCTGGATCCATATCATCACCGTCAGCCAGCGCCTCAATCAGCGCTAGGTTCTGTGTAGCGATCTGCTCGAGAAGCGCGGTCTGTTTCTGCTGCTCGGCCAGCAGGTCGCTCACGCTTGGTTGCAACTGGGCAGTGATGCCCGCCTCAAGCACGACCAGCTCACACTGGAGTCGATCAGCCGTCCCCGCCAGGTGCTGAGTCAGCCGCTCGCGTACTTCCGCTTTGATTGGGAATGGAACGCTGATCACCAGGAGATCGCCCTTCTTCGGGCTCAGGCTCTCGATCTGGCGTGAAAAGATTTCTTGCTCGCTCATATGCCACCTTGGACCATTTGTTCAACCAATCGCGCCGGGCGGCGCATCCACTACAGGCCATCAGGCGAACGGGTCAGCGGGCTTGGCAATCGAGCGCATGAACCACATTAAACCCTGCTGCAAGTTGGTCTTGGCCAAGGCCAAGGTGCGCTGATCCACGCCTTCGATTTGGCCGATCTGCTTGAACAGCTCACCGGCATCAGCCTCCAGAGCCTTAATCGAGTTCATACCGTCGATCTCGCTCTGTGTGAGGTCGCGGTACCCGGTAATTTTCTTGTGCTGGTTGTCCACGGGTGATCCTCTATACTGTTTGTAAGGATTAATGGAGAAGGACGCTATGGACGGTAAAAAGGATCTCGCCACAAAACATTTGGAGCTGATTAGCCAACTCAAGCGGCTGTCCAGCATGCTGCACGATCACTCAGACAGCACCGATCCATTAGCGGTCATGCGGCTTGACTATCGAATTCACCAGCTAGAACAGGCGGTCGTCAGGGAAAAAGGCTGGCGATCTCCATTTTCGACCGGCGCCAAAAGATAGGTGACTGATCTGTTGTCAGCTTCGCGCCATGAAACAGCACCTGTAGGCGATGTGCCGCGCTTACGGCGATACCCGATTGAGAGCCTCATCAGCCTTGTCTGCCGCCTGAGTCGCAGTGGTCGCCGCCTTGGATGCCTTGGTCGCAGCGCTTTCGGCCTTGATTGTCAATTCAGACAAGCGCTTGTCGCGCTCAGCCATCGCGGCGTCATAGGCATCGCGGATCTGCTTCACCTGGTTGGCCTGGGCGGTGGTCATGGCCCAATAGGCCGACTGCCAACCCAGCGCAGCCCCACCAGCAACCAGCAGCCCAGCGATGAACCAGACCTCAGCCCTACGCCACCAGCGCCGGGCGATGAATTGCAGCGCGCATGTGTCCATCACGATTTACCTCCGGGCTTCACGCAAGCGAGCAATCTCCTCGCTCTGCGCTGTGACTTGCTTGGTGAGCTGTCCGACCTGGCCGGTCAGCGCCTCGATCTTGCCCTCAAGGCGCCCGACGGTAGCGGCGAGGTCGTTCCGCTCCTTGGCGAACTGGTCGGCGCGGGCCTCTGCAAGCTTACGGGCCTCACGCTCGGAGTCGAGCAGCTCATTCAGTCGGCGGACTGTGCCGATGTCGGCAGTGTCCATGGCGCGATCAGCTGCATCTTTCGACAGGAAGCGGCGCACCCAAAGCAGTGCGCCCGTAACAACGATGCCACTACCGCCCAGCCAGGTGGCTGTGCCTGGGCCGAGGTCGGTCGGGTCCATTTTTCTCCAAACTATGACGTAGAGCGCATAGATAGTCGGCGTGGGGCAATTGCCCTTGCCTTACCTTCACCTAAACGCTAAAAGTATCGATGGCCGGGCTGGCCTCTTACAGGAAATGGAAATGCTCAATCAAGCGCTATTCCTCATTGAGTATCAGCTTCATGGTGAGGCGCGTAGTTTTATCATCCGTACAGAAAAAATGGATAACGCGGAAGCCTGGCATTGGGCCGCCTGTGATGCGGGCGTTGGGGTAATTCCCAGGTTCAGAACGGCTGACTTAAAAAAAATCTCGCGGCCCTTGGCAGAGCGCTACGGCATTACGGATGTTCATTGGAAAAAATCGAGCATCGCATGAAATATAAAATCGACTACAACCTCAGAGGACATGCCCGATTTTGGGTTTGCGATTCGCCGACGTCATTTCGCCAGGATGATGCTCTTGCTGTGCTTCTGCGGCTGCATGCTCATACAGATCCCCTGACGGCAATGCGCGTGCCGCTCCCGGTCGCTCGTGAAGATTTGGCCATGGCGGTTGCCGATTTGGGCATTTCCGATGTGCGCATCACGCTCTATGCCTAAACCCGTAACGTCCGCGCATGGCGGACGAGACGGGACTATCCAAATCAAATCCGGTGGCTATAGAACAGCGAGTATGACTCGATGCCGTCGTTCGGCTGCTTGATGCCAGCGTTGGAGTAGTGGATCGCTCTGATACCAACCTTCTGCGTCTCGCCGATCTTCAAGCCTGCCCCGATGCGATCTTCGAAGTTGAAGGATGAACCAAAGTCTTGGTCGCCTGCTGATGTACCGGAGAACACTGCAACACCGATGCCCGCTTCAATGAAAGGCTTCACGTTACCGCTGCCAAACTCATAAACGAACACGGGTGCAAAGGACAACGAGTGGGCCCCACCAGAAGCATCTCCTGCTTCCCAATAGGTGTAGCCAGCATCCCAATAACCGGTTAGGCGGCCAGTGCTGCTTTCTAACCAGCTCTTATCCCAGTCAAAGCCTACAGCTGCGCGAGCGGTCAAGCCGCCCTGACTAGTCGCACCGATTGCGCCAGATAGATCAGCAGCCTGTGTCCCGGTGGCCAATAGGGAGAACACCGCAGCAGCGATGATTTTTTTCATGATCACGGAATCCTAATGGTTTTTCTGAGCAAACTATCAGAACGATAGTGCCATCAATTCGTTCCGCCGTTTGTAAAAAAACCCAAAAACAAAAACCCCAGCGGCATTGCTGGGGCTTTTGAGTGTCACGTTGCTTGCAAGCTGGACACGCTGCTATGAAAACAGGTGTTTATCCGCCCGCATAGAACTTTTTACGCAGCCTCTCGAATTTCTTCGAGCGCGCAATCGATCCATGCCACGCCAGCCTTGATAATCTCCCTTGCCTTTCGCTCGGACATGCCCGCCTCCCTTCCGACCCGCATAGCTGGGTGCTTTGAGCCGTAGTAGGCCCACACAAAGTCACCCATCTGCTGGTTGCGCTTTGTCAGCCTGGCCACGGCGCCATCGATGATCAGCGCCAGATCGTCGGTGATGACGTGCTGCCGAATACCGCCCTCGATGGGCACGTTGTCGCGCATAAGCGCGTATAGCGGTGACACGTAGCGAGGTACTCCCATCTCGCACATCCGCCACCAACCCCACTGCTCGAGCATGTATTCGGTGTCACCGAGGGCCTTGTCCACGTAGGTTCGTTTCTTCATGCAGCCCTCCGGGGCGTAGGGTCGGTGTCTAGCCCGAACAGCTCGCACAGCAGCTTGTAGGCGTGTTTGTTCTTGGCGCCACCCTGGATGATCCAGGCCTTTGCGAACTGCTCGAATCCGTGGTTGGAGCGCGAGCCGAGCCAGTCCACCACGATATCCATCAAGGCAGCCGCGCCAATGCGGCCATTGGGCTGGTCAAGCATCATCCGGTTGCCTTTCTTCAGGAACTCTCGCTCGACCGGCGTGAGGATCTTCTGCGGTGCGACCGCGTTTACCTTGCTCATCGAATTGCCTCCAGGTCTTGGTCCACTACCCGCACGCACTCGTCATACAGCTCCTTGGATACCCTGGCATTGAGCTCGCGCAGGATGGCCTTGTCACGTGCCTGCCAGGCTGGGCAGTTGCGCCGCTCCTCCACCCGCAGCGCTCGCATGTGCTGTACCAAGCGCTGGCGGTCCCGGTTGATGTGCTTGAGCGCTGCCTTGGCGCGGTGGTACCAGTCGGGGTTGGCGTACTTGCCTTCGGATACCGCCCTGCCCTTGGCCTGGCCGATCTGGCACTCAAGGCGGATGGCGTCGCGGGCCAGGATTTCTTCCAGCGCCTCGCACTCGACCAGGGTGGCTGGTAGTGGCATAGGCCCGCGCAGGCCAGTGCTTGGCGCTGGGGTGTTGCCACTGGCAGTGGGCTGTTCAGCGCCAGCACGCTTGGTGACGGTTACCGAGACGACCGGGCTTGCAGGCGTACGTGCTGGCGGTTTGTGGCCTGTCCAAAGATCAGAAAGTTTCATGCTTGCTCCCCTTACGGTGCTTGGAGAAATTCAGGACGCGGCCCATCTCGACTTCGTCGTCAGGTGGGAGGCGGCTTCCGGCGAAGTTGACGAATCGGGCGTACTGCCCTTGGCGCTGTACCAGGCAAGAGCCCTGCGGGGCCTGGCGCCCCTTATCCAGGATCAGCTCGGTGACACCCTGCTCACCCGCTTCCGACTCAGGGTCGTGGTGCACAAGGATTACCGCGTCGGCGTCCTGCTCAATCTGGCCAGAGTCGCGCAGGTCGCTTGCCTGAGGCTTCTTGCCGGGACGGCTCGCGGGGTTGCGGTTGAGCTGCGCCAGCACCAGCACTGGCACACCCAGTTCCTTGGCCAGGTTCTTCAGGGCGATGGAGACTTTCGCCACGGCATCGGCGCGGTTCTGATTCCTGCCTTCGGTGCCCACCAGCCCCAAGTAGTCGATCATCAAGATGTCGAGGCCCTGTTCGCGCTGGAGCTTGCGAGCCTCCGAGCGAATGGCACTCATGGTCATGCCGGGCGTGTCGTTCAGGTAGAGCTGCGCGGCCTCGATCTTGCTGCCAGCGGTCCCGATGCGCTGCCATTCGTCCTCGTCCAGGCTCTTGACCTCCTCCATGCGGCGCAAGTCGATACCGCCCTGGGAAGCGATGGTGCGGACGGTCAGTTCCTTCTCGTCCATTTCCAGGCTGAAGATCAGGCCAACCCCGGCGCCACGGATGGCGATGTGGTTGACGATCTGCAGGCCCAGCATGGTCTTGCCGCTGCCTGGGCGGCCGGCGATGACCACCATGCTCTTGGGGCGCAGGAAGCCGATCAGCTTGTCCAGGTCGGCCAGGCCGGTGGAAAGCTTTGGCGGGGCGCGGTCGTCCAGCACCTCCTGCATTCCGTCGAACACCTTGGGCAGAACTTCGGCCATTCGCTTGTATCCGGCCTTCTCAGCACCCTGCAGGTCACGCAGGTCAGCAATGGACTGCTGGGCCTGGGCAATGATCTCGTCCGGCACTAGGCCGTTTGCAACAGCAGCCTTCGCGGAATGGCCGATGTCGACCACCTGGCGGATCACCGCCCACTGCTTGACCTGTTTTGCGTACGCCATCGCGTTGGCCACCGAGGGCACGTTCCGGCAGAGGTCCACTGCGAATGCCAAGGTGCCTAGCCCGCTCGGCAGAGTGCGCTGCACATCACCGACCGTAACCGCATCAACTGGCAGGCCACGATGCAGGCAATCACGGATCACGTCGAACAGGGCCGCGTGGTCGTCGTAGAGGAAGTCTGCGCTGGTCATCTGGCTCACGATTTCGTCCACCAGCGCGGTGTTGCCATCGAGAGACGCAAGCATGATCGCCCCCAAGACCCCGTGCTCGGCCTCGGGGTAGCCCATCACAAATTCGCTCATGCCTCACCTCGCGCCGAGGCCCAGGTGAACAGGACGGCTGGGCCACCGGCATCGGTCAGACGATCAACTGCACGGTCCCCCAGGCACTTGCGCAAGCCGGCCAGGCCCAGGTTGGAAATCACGATGGTCGGCATGAGCTGGCGGTACCGGGAGTCGATCACCTCGAAAAGCACCTGCCGCTCGAAGTCACTGCCGTGCTGAACGCCCACCTCGTCGATCACCAGCAGGTCAGGCGCCAGCAGAGCGGCGTAAACATCGCGCTCGGTCCGCTCGGATTTCTTGTCGAAGGTCATCTTGAGGTCGCGGATGATCTCGATGGCCATGGTGTAACGCGCAGACGCCCCATAGGCGCGGATCACCTGCTGGGCAACGGCACAGGCCAAGTGAGTCTTGCCGGTACCAACGTCACCCAGCAGCATCATCGAGCGCCCCAGCTCCCAGTTGCGTTCGAACCCGTGCACGTAGTCACGGCACTCAGTCAACGCCACGGCTTGCCCTTCGGTATCGGTGCGGTAGGCGTCCAAAGTGGCACCCCGGAAGCGCAGCGGGATATCAGAGGCCATCAGACTGACGTTCATCGCGCGGTCACGCCGAATAGCCTGCGCCGGCTTGCGCACCGCTTCATCAGCCGAATGCAGCGCATCGAACTGGCAGCGAGTGCAGCCCTGCCAGAAGTGATCGCCCGAGAACGATTCGATCAGCTCGTCAGTGAAATCGCCGTGCACACGGCACTGGCCAGGCTGGTAATCCAGTGTTTTTGGTGTGTTCATGATCGTGCTACCCGGTAAGTACCGTTTGGCTGGCGTACCAGGCCTTCGGTGTGGTCAATCTTGTCGAGGTCGGTGTGATGCGATTGGCCCGCCCCTCGGGTACCTGACATCCAGGCGGCTTTCTTGAGGCGGTCAACCAACCAGGCTGTTTTGAACCCCTGCCAGCCAGCCGTCATTGCCTCAGCCAGCGCGGTATCGGCATCAATCCCGGCAGCGCGAGAGACTTCCAGCTCCTTCAGCACGGTGTTCCAGATAGTGGTATTGAGCTGCCCCTTCTTCTTCCGGAACTGGAAGTAATCACGGGCGGTTTGCTCGCTCAGATCAGCGGGTGCCAATTCGAGCATCTGCTCAACCGTGAACCCATCAGTTCCCCTTTTACGGTTCTTTGATGGTTCACCTTTGGGTTCTATTACGGTTCTGGGGGCATCTGGTGCCGGGGTGTCCGGCATCTGGTGCCGGGGGGTGGGGCACGCGGTGCCGGGGTCCCCGGCATCTGGTGCTGGGGGGCATTTAATGCCGGGGGCATAAGATGCCGGGGTTACGACGTAGTAGGTCGACCGCCCGGCGCGCTCTTTTGCCACCAGCAGGCTGACGCTTTCCAACCACCGAATTGCATTACGCACCGCCCGTTCTTTGAGGCAAGTGCGCTCGCAGATCCTCGCGATCGAGGGCCAGCAAACGCCGTCGTCGTTGGCATTGTCAGCCAACGAGATCAGTACCGACTTTTGGGCGGCGCTCATTTCGAGCGGCCAGCAGGCGGTCATCAGAATGGTGCTCACAGGTCAAGCTCCTCTGTGACACGACGCACGTATTGGTCGTACGCTTCCTCGAAAATCCAGCCATGTTTCTCAAGAAACGCCCGCTGCTGTTTCACCCACTCGTAGAACTGCCAGCGGGCTTCTTCCGGGAACAGCTTGAACAGATCGCAGCAAGGCCATCCGCTCGGCATGATTAACGCGCCAGCGCGCTGCTGGGGCGCCTGGACAGGCTTAGGGGTCGGGGTCATTGGAGAGTCTCCCCTGGCTTGGCTGGAACGATCTGAGCGCCAGCGAACGGCGACCCAGGCCCGAACAGATCGGGTAGATCACCCTCCGGTGCCGTCTTGATCCAATCGATGATGGTCAAGAAGCAAGCCTCGAACAGCGGCCCGCCCCTCCCCCACTCATCCGATTGAGGGCTTACGCTGTTTTCGAGCCGAGCGACGTAGATCAAGCCCGCCAGACCCCGCTCGTCGCATGGAATCGCCGGGCGGTGCACTGGGTTAATACTCAACAAGTCGCAGAGAGCGTCGAACCCGATGGCGTCGTAGCTGTTGTCGGTATCCTTAATGAGGTGATACCCCATGCCAATAAGACCCCGTTTGATGTCTTGGAAATCGTTCTCGCGGTGGATGCGGGACAGATCCTCAAGCTTATCCATCTGCTGCTGACTGAACGGGTACGCCCGCAGCTTTGCAGCCTCGCGCCTGAATACCCGGCGTTCTGCTCGGATTTCAGCCAGCTTCGCCAAACTGATGCGCACCATTCGCTGAGTCAGAATCAACATGGCGCTCGGCGAGTGGTCAGGCCTACGCGCAATCTTGGCGAGTTTCTCGGCGATCTTGAGTTTGATGAGGGTCATTCGTGCTCTCCTGCTGTGCCGAAAAGCTCGGCCAAGTCGATGTCGAAGACAGCAGCCCAGGCAGCGGCAGGCCATGCCTTCACGCCCTCGGCATATCGCTTGTCTTGAACGGTTTCAGGGGTTACGCCATTTGCCTTGCACCACCGGCGCAGGTTGACGAAGCTGAAGCGGCGGTTGGTTGCGGCCTCGACCTTGAGAATTGTGGCGTGCCTGGTGCTGAAGCCGAGTTCATCCCGGAGCTTGGCAGCCTCACGGACAGCGGCAGACGCTTTGGCCATGGCCGTGGCTTCACGTCGGCTGCCGATCTCGGCCTTGGTCGCGATCGCATGGTCACGCTGCTCGAGCGCCAACTGCTCGGAGCGTTTCGAGGCCAGCAGGTGCTCTAGAGCCGTGATGTAGTCGGTGGGCAGGGCAGGTACTGCCACTTGCTCCTCGAGCTTTTGCCAGCGATCAACCAGCTCGGCAGTGAACTCCGGGCTGAGCTGGGCGACGACCACAATCGAATCGCGCTTCCCCTTCTCTCCTGAGAACAGGTACTGCTCGACGGCCTGGCCGAGGTGGTTTTTAACTTCCTCCATTGGAGGGAGTTGAATTACGCCTTTGCCGGCGATCCGCTCTACGGCACGCTTTACGTTGTCGTGACGTGACCCGACGAGATCGGCGATCTCTTGCGAAGACATGGTGAGCGCGGTGGTAGTGATCAGATTCATGCTCCACCTCCAAACTGCGGAGAGGGGAATGGCTTCTCCTCAATGGCTCTGCAGGAACCATTAGCCTCGCGAATAACGAAGATCTTGCGCCCAACTCGGATTGCTTTGCTGATCGCGGCCTGCTGAATGCCAAGATCCCTAGCCGCTTCGTGCTGGCGACCCTTGGCAAAATCCACCAGGGACAAACGCTCAGGTTCGCCCGCGCCACAAATTGCCAATTCTGAATTTCGTGGCGCGGCGGTCGCTGCGTCGATGCGGCGCTCCAGGTTTTCGCGCTCGCAGTCCAGATCGTTGTGGCAGCTATCGGCGTGGTAGACGGCCAAATTCACGACCGTGGCTCCATGCTTGTCGCCAGCGAGCTTCAGCCGATCTTCGGTCACGCGCAGGACCGCACGCAGCCAGTCGATATGGGTCATGGCGCACTGGATCTGAAAGGTGGCGTCGTGCGCGATGGTTTCGAGTTCATCCATGCTCATGCGGCGCCTCCCTGGCGGGACTCGACGCCAGCATGCGACGCGTAAACAAGCGCCAGCGCCGCCTCGGCTGCGTAGAAGGTCAGGGTCGCGAGCTGCGTCACTGCAGGTTCCTGCATCAGCTCGCGAAGCCCGGCCACGACTGCTTCCAGACGGTCGGTCGCGGCATTCAATGAGACATGCACAGGGATGCCTTCAGAGGCCTCCAGCACGTCGTCGGTGCCGTAATTAGCGAAAGGACATGCCGAGGTAACTGGTGGGGTTTTCATCACCGCGCCTCCCATTTTTCCAGTGCGACCTGGGCGCTACGGTTAAGCGTATTCGCGGCATCAGCCAGGAAGGCCAGGGCCCTTAGTTCATTGGTGCGAATGGTTTCACCCATGTTCGCGGCCAGTTCGAGCCTATGTGCGATCTGGTGAATGCCTTCGGTCAGCCCAACAGCAAGCGCCATTCCCTCCATCAGGCCAACGTCGGCCTTGATGCCAAACACCGCATCACCCTCAAGCTCATGCGAGCCGAAATCCATGGGGCGAAGAAGAGGCAGTTGCGCCTGTGAAGGCGTGGTGGTATTTTTCGGGTGCGACATAGCGCATCCTCCTAAGACAAGGTGATGTTGCAAGACCTCCTGGCAGAGGTCGGTTAAGAACCCGCCTGGCAGCGGGTTTTTTGTTGCCTGGAGAAAAGTCAGCCGGACAACAAAAACAAGGATGCCGGGGCCGTCATGGAGAGGCCTGCGCAGTACTGGATGGATTAACAGCCCTGTAGGTGGAGCTGTATTGCCGTGGGTCTGTCTGTACATTTGTTTCCCGTGTGGGCAACTTGGCATTACGCTTGGGTCGCTTGGGAATCACCCACTGGATGTCTGGTCGAAGCTCAAAGCGAGTAACAGCCCCGTCAGTAGCTTCTTCGATTTGGATGGCCCGCTCAGCGGTTACAGATCGATCACCTGAAACGAGGCGAGACAAATAGGAGGCGGTCACACCAAGCCGCAAGGCGAGTAGTTTCTTTCCGCCCCTAGGCAAGGTTTCTAGGTAGTCAGCCAGGTTCATTGAATTTACCTAATGGTGCATTTTCGTCCTAGCTTACTCAGAAAATGTACCATTTCAAGGTAATTTCCCTCATGGGAAATAAAAGGTACATTTCAGGTATGGAAATCAAAGACATCCGGCGCCACCGCCTTCATAAGCTCCTTCTCACCATGTTCAGCGGGCGTAAGTCCTCTCTGGCCGAGGCCATTGGCAAGCCTGCTTCGTACGTTTCGAGGCTGTTTTCAGACAATCCCGCCCACTCAAGGAACATTGGAGAAACCATGGCGCGAGAGATTGAGAGATCACTGGGAGTAGATCCTGGCTACCTTGATATGCCTCTTACAAAGCTTGAGGCTGGCGGGGCATGGGACCCGGCGACTAACCCAGATTCGATTTCACCTGTTCACTTGGATATACCAGTTCGCCTGGCCCAAAAGATCGAGAGATACAGCGGGCATATTGATATCCCCGTGATGGATGTTGAGGCGTCGATGGGCCCAGGTCGCTTCGCTCCGGAGACCGAGGTAGTGGCTAGCAGAATGTCCCTTGAGGTCGAATGGCTGCGACGCACGGTAGCCATGACCGATATATCGAACCTCAGAATCATCACCGGAATGGGCGAATCGATGTCGCCCACGATCAAGCATGGTGATCTGCTTCTCATTGATACTGGTGTGAATTCGGTTTCTTACGACGCCGTCTACCTGATAGCCATGAGCACGTCATTGCTGGTAAAGAGAATCCAGCGGGAGGTATCGGGCATACGGATTGTGTCCGACAACCCAAAGTACAAAGAAATCGTAGTCCCAGAGGACTTGGAGGAGCGAGTGCAGATCCTAGGAAGGGTGGTATTTGTGTGGAGTGGAAGCAGGGTTTGATCCCTGCCGGTAAAGGGCCCGCCGATGAGCGGGCCTTTTTTTTGGAAAAAATATTTACCAAAAGGATTGACCAAAATTATCCAATTGGTACTCTTTGCCACATAGCCAACCAGCACGGAGCTACCACTATGACTGCAGCAACCTCAATCACCATCGGTAATTGGCAAGGGCTCCTGGGCCAAGGCGCAGCGCCGCGTGAGCTGGAGTGCTTGCTGGCGATCGCGGGCGGTGCTTCGGGTAAAGAAGTTGCTCGGGCGCTTGGGATCAGCGAGGACGGCGTCAAGAAACGGATGCTGGCACTCGGAACCAAGTGGGGCATGACCAAGCGTACTGCATTGCTGGCTGAGGCATTTAGGCGCGGGATCATCAGCCCAGCCGCTACCGCCCTGGCCCTGCTGATGGCCATACACGGACTGATCGGCGACGACCATATGCTTCGCGTCCGGCGCAGCGGTAACAGCGGCGAGCGCCGGGTGGAAACCCGAGTTGCAACCCGGCGCGTCGACTGCGCCCTGCCGGTGGCGTGACGCCTACCACCTGATTTGACCAAACCAGTTTTGCGAAAGCCAACAACCGCGGCAGGCCCTCGGCTTGCCTGAATAAAAGGAGTTTGACCATGTTGATCCTCACTCGCCGCATAGGCGAAACCATCCGCATCAACGATGACATCAGCGTCACAGTGCTGGGCGTCAACGGTATGCAGGTCCGCCTGGGCATTGCCGCACCGGAAGGTGTGGCCGTGCACCGTCAGGAGATCTACGAGCGAATCCAGGCTGGCGAGAAGTTGCCAGCGCCAGCAGCTGCGCCAGGGCCGGATCGTTCAGAGCCGCTCTATGGCAATCGCACTGAGCCCGAATGGCGCCAGCTGCTGGCCGAAGAAGCTGCAGCGCGTACCAGTGGGCAGGAGGTGCAACATGGCGTTTGATAGCCACAGCCTCGACAAATTCGTTGTCCGCCTGCCGGACGGAATGCGCGACCAGGTTGCAGCAACTGCGCAAGCCGATGAGCGCTCGATGAACGGCCTGATAGTTATCGCGATCCGCGAGTATCTGGATCGTGGCCAAAAGGCCAACGCACTGCTCGACGCCCTGGTGCTTGCTGCTGAGGTGAAAGACTCGGTCCTCGTCGACCAACCCGGGTGCGCCTTCGACATCGACGAGCACGTCCGCATGGCTGCCGATGCGCGCCGGTATCGGTGGCTACGCCAGCATGGCCGCCTCCAGGATGCATACGCCACTCTCCTGGCTTTGAGCAGGCGAGACAGCCTCGACTTCTCCCAAATGGATAGCGAGATTGACGCAGCTCTACGCCTCCAGGCCGCATTGCAAACAGCGGCGCAGGAGCAGCAGCCATGAGCCGCGCATCCCTACTGCTGCAACTGTGGGATGCCCTCCAGCATCGCGAAACCACCTTCGGTCAGGTCGCCGCTCTATCGGCCGCTTGCGGTCTGGATGGACGCCGCGTGCTGGCCGACCACTTCCGGAGGCTCTCATGAACAAGCGTCGAGCAATCAACCCCGCCGCCCTCCCCGCCGTGGGCCAGCCCCTGAGCGGCGGATTCTACGCCGGCCGGATCTTCTTCGACGGCGCCGAACACGCGGTGATCGATGCAGGCCGGGATTTCGAGGTGGCCGCCCACTGGTGGCAGGAGGAAGGCCCTCGCCCGCGTATCCGTGGCGCCACGTCTCGCTTCGACGGCATGGCCAACACCCAGGCGATGGCCGCCGAGGGCAGTGCCATCGCCCGAAAGGTGCTGGGCATGAACATCCGTGGCACCTGGGGCTGGCACATCCCGTCGATCGAGGAACTGCAGGTGCTGCGCTGCAACCTGCTCCAACTGCCCGACTGGGGGCGGCAGGGCCTCGGCCAGAACAAGGAAGCCGCCCAGGCCTTCGTTTGCGCCCACGACTACTGGACCAGCAGCCAAAAGGCCAACTCGGCCACGGCCTGGTACATGGCCATGCTGCCATGGTGCACGCCCGAGACGAACTGGGTGAGCCGTGTGAAAGGCATCAGGCCAGTGCGCACCCTGCTGATCAGGCAGGAAGCTTTCGTGCACGCACCATCGACTGACACACCGCTCGCCGAGGCGGACCTACGCGGCCTGGCCAATCAGCAAGCGGTGGCCACCGTGCTCGAGCGATTCGTGAATGAGGACGCCGGGAAGTTCTACGGGCGCGCCGATGCCTTGGTGGCGGAGCTGGCTGCGCTGGCGGGAGGTCGCGCATGAGCATCGTATTGCAGGGTTACAAGCTGAACCAGCGTCAGCTGGACGCTATCACCCCGGTCATGAATGACCTGATTCAGGGCCGGGTAAGCCAGAAAAAGTTCGAGCAGGCCTGCGTAGACGCAATCGCGGCGGCAGGCTGCCCACTGGGATACGACACCACGATGCCGGGCGCTGACAAGACCGTCGAGCAGCGTGCAGCGGCGTGGATGCGCGACGGCGAGGTCGGTATGTCGTCGCGGGCCATTCACGATCACATGCTGGGTCTGACGCCGAGGTGCGGCTACCTCGACTATCCGCTCGATCCTGACGACCTGAATCGCTGCCTGCTGCTGCTCGAGCTGATCCCTGAGTGGAAGCCGCGAATCGGGGAAATGGCTCAGCACGGCGTGATGTGGTCCGGCCTGGCGGCGCGCTGGGACGAGATCGTTCAGTCCTTCCTAAGCGAGGCGGGCCTGGACTGGTCGGCGAGCAAACGGGCACCAAAGACATACCTGCTGATGAAGCAAGCACTGGGGCAGCGGCCATGATCCTGCAACGATTTACCATCAACACCGCCGGCCGCGACTTCGCCGTGGGCGATATCCACGGCCACTTCACTCGCCTGCAGCGCGTCTTGGACGCGGTCGGATTCAACCCTGCTGCTGATCGGCTGTTCTCGGTGGGCGACCTGGTCGACCGCGGGCCCGAGTCTGACCAGGTGGATACGTGGCTGGCCAAGCCATGGTTCCATGCCGTGCGCGGCAACCACGAGCAGATGGCAATTGAGGCGTACCGGTTCGATCCGTCCGGCCGCATCGGTGACGTACACCTTTTCAACGGCGGGGCCTGGCTCTATGCCAGATCCTCCGTGGAGCAGGCGTGCTATGTCGAGCTGCTGGCCGACCTGCCGCTGATCATCGAAGTGATGACGCCCCAGGGCCTGATCGGGATCGTGCACGCCGATTGCCCATTCCCGACCTGGGGCATGCTCGAATCCTGGGCTGATGGCTGCATGCCGGGAATGCGCAACGTTGAGGAAGCGGTGCAGTGGTCGCGCAGCCGGATCACCCATGAGCAGCACCACGGTGTCGGCGGCGTGCGCGCGGTGGTGGTGGGGCACACGCCGGTCAAGCGCCCTGCCGTGCTGGGCAACGTCTACCACATCGAAACTGGCGGCTGGATGGATGGCCACTTCACGCTATTGGACCTGCATACCCTGCTGGCGAACCCGCCGATCGACCCCAAGCTGAGCTGGGACTGGGAGGATAGACCGTGACCATGAACGAACTCAGGTGCCAGCACTGGAGCCGCTGCTACGCCGCCGCCCTGGCACGTGGGCTGAACCACGATCAGGCGAAGGCGCAGGCTGACGCGTCCATGTGCAATTTCAACCGCCGCTGGAGCATGTCATGAACATAGATCGAGCCAAGTTGCGGGCGCTGGCCCAAGCCGCTACCGGCGGCCAGTGGGTCACAGAAGGCGAGCACATCAATCAACACGGCCACCTCCTGCACGTCTACGTGGCGCATGAGAACAGCGGGATGATCGCCCAGGCCTTCGCCAACTGCCGCGTTAAAACGGATGCGGAGTGCCGCGCCAATGCTGCCTTCATCGCGAGCGCGAACCCGGCCAATATCCTGGCCCTGCTCGCGGAAATCGAGCGGTTGCACGAGCACAAGCAACACCTGGTCGACCTGCGTGAGGCGCACGGCTTCGACTGCTGGGCTGCTGCGCTGGTGGAGATTGACCGGGTCAGGGCAGCGAACGAAGCGCTCTCCTCAGCCAACGATGCGCGCCGGCGCCACCTGGACAACGCCAAACTGGCGGCTGGTGTCGGACCGTTTGATGATCTGGTCACAACCGTTGAGGCCCTACGACAGGATGCCCAGCGGTATAGGTGGCTGAAGCTGCAGCGCTCAAGAGCGTGGAAAGAGGCTGCTGATGTGCCAATGAACCATACGGATGCGCACATCGACGCTGCCATGGCAGCAGAGGCTGACGTGACAGATCGGCGTGACAACCAGAACCTGACGAATCAGGAGGAATAGCGATGGCAGCAGCAGAGAATCTTCCCGAAGACCATGTGCACGACAAGGTCACCGAAAAGCGGATGGGCGAGCTGGTGGGGTGTACAGCGAAGGCGCTTCAGCGGAAGCGTGAGAAGGGCATCATCCCCAACTGGGTGTGGATGAAGATCAACGGCAGGATCATGTACAGCAAAAGGAGATATGACGAATGGATCGAAAGCCTGTGGACCTGCCGGCCGGGGTTGAATTTGTCGGGCGATCAATCCGAATCCGCTTCACCTGGAACAAGAAGCGTTACTGCGAGACGCTCCCCCTCCCTCAGACCGCGAAAGGGATCGCAGCAGCCGCGAGTCTACGTGCTCAAGTAAAGGGCCTTGATAAGCTCGGCGCACTTACCGCAGAGAAGTACGCCGAGCTGTTCCCCAACACGCGCAGCGTGGTGGTGCAGGAGCAGCCCGTGCCGATCTTCTTCGACTATGCCCAGGACTGGCTGAACAGCCTGCAGATCGTTGAGGGCACCAGGTCGGGATACAGATCGGCGCTGCAGACGTACTGGATACCGTACCTGGCGGAGCTTCCAATCGACACCATCACGTCTGTCCGCCTACGCAAGATCATGAACGAGATCGAATGGACCTCACCCAGCCGCCGCAAAGGCGTGGTGGGCATTCTGGTATCCATCTTCCAGCAGGCGCTGGCCGACGAGCTTGTCACGCGTAACCCAGCACTTTCCATACCTGGGGCGAAGGTACCCAAACGCGAGGTTGACCCCTTCACCAAGGAAGAGGCCGACTCACTGATAGCTCACCTATATGAATCGACGAGCGGTCTAACCGTGATTTACGCCGCCTATTTCGAGTTCTGTTTTTACACTGGGATGCGCCCGGGAGAGGTGATGGCGCTGCGCTGGAGCGAGATTGACAGGCGATCAAAAATCGCGCACGTCTGCCGGATTCAGATCCGGGGAGTGATCGAGGATCGCACCAAAACGAAGCGCTCCAGGAGCGTCTTATTGAACGATCGCGCCATGCATGCGCTCGAAAAAGCCAGACCGCTCACAGAGGCGCGTTCAGATTACGTGTTCGCGCCCAGTGGGACGGGCGACCGTTCGGAGATGTTCATCCGCTCCGAGACGAGTCAAAAACGCTACTGGCTTGCAGCCCTGCGGAAGCTTGGTATTCGCCGCCGCAGGATGTACGACACGCGCCATACGTACGCGACCATGTGCCTGATGGCCGGCATGAACCCGGCATTCATCGCCGCGCAACTCGGGCACAGCGTGCAGGTGCTGCTTTCGACATATGCGAAGTGGATCAACTCGCCGAACGACTGGGCTGAGCTTGATAAGCTGAAATCGCTGGAAAGTGGTACAAAATTGGTACGGAGCAAAAGCCAGTAGCGCCATGAGTGCCGAAACTCAAAGGGTTTACGTTACATGTGCGGATTAGCAGGAGAGTTACGTTTCACCCCCATCGGCCAAGCGCCACGCCCAGCCGACCTGGCTGCGGTAGAGCGCATTACCCATCACCTGGCCCCACGCGGCCCGGATGCCTGGGGCTTCCATAGCCAGGGCCCGATAGCCCTCGGCCACCGCCGCCTGAAAATCATGGACCTGTCCGACGGCTCGGCGCAGCCCATGGTCGACAACACCCTGGGCCTGTCCCTGGCGTTCAACGGTGCCATCTACAATTTCCCCGAGTTGCGCCAGGAGCTGCAGGCCCTGGGCTACCAGTTCTGGTCGGACGGCGACACCGAAGTGCTGCTGAAGGGCTACCACGCCTGGGGTGCGGCGCTACTGCCGAAACTCAACGGCATGTTCGCCCTGGCCATCTGGGAACGCGATAACCAACGCCTGTTCCTGGCCCGCGACCGCCTGGGCGTAAAGCCGCTGTACCTGTCACGCAACGGCGAGCGGCTGCGTTTTGCCTCGACCCTGCCAGCGCTGCTCAAGGGCGGCGACATCGACCCGATGCTCGACCCGGTGGCGCTCAACCACTACCTCAACTTCCATGCCGTAGTGCCGGCACCGCGCACCTTGCTGGCGAACGTGCAAAAGCTGGAACCCGGCACCTGGATGCGTATCGACCGCCACGGCGAAATCGAGCGTCAGACCTGGTGGCAACTGCAATACGGGCCCAACGCCGATGAGCGTGAGCTGGACCTGGAAGGCTGGACCACCCGCGTACTGGACGCGACCCGCGAAGCCGTGGCCATCCGCCAGCGTGCCGCCGTGGACGTGGGCGTGCTGCTGTCCGGCGGTGTCGACTCCAGCCTGCTGGTCGGCCTGCTGCGTGAAGTCGGTGTGGACGACCTGTCGACTTTTTCCATCGGCTTTGAAGATGCCGGCGGCGAGCGCGGCGACGAGTTCCAGTACTCCGACCTGATCGCCCGGCACTACGGCACGCGCCACCACCAGTTGCGCATTGCCGAGCACGAAATCATCGACCAGCTGCCTGCCGCCTTCCGCGCCATGAGCGAGCCGATGGTCAGCCACGACTGCATCGCCTTCTACCTGCTGTCGCGGGAAGTGGCCAAGCATTGCAAGGGCGTGCAAAGCGGCCAGGGCGCCGACGAACTGTTCGCCGGCTACCACTGGTACCCGCAGGTGGACGGCGCCGACGATGCCTACGCGGCGTACCGCAACGCCTTCTTCGACCGCAGCCACGACGAGTACCGCGATACCGTGCAGGCGCCATGGTTGCTGGATACCGATGCCGCTGGCGATTTCGTGCGCGAGCATTTCGCCCGCCCCGGCGCGCCGCAGGCGGTGGACAAGGCCTTGCGCCTGGACAGCACCGTGATGCTGGTCGACGACCCCGTCAAACGGGTCGACAACATGACCATGGCCTGGGGCCTGGAGGCACGCACCCCGTTCCTCGACTACCGCCTGGTAGAGCTGTCGGCACGCATTCCGGCGCGCTTCAAGCTGCCAGACGGCGGTAAACAGGTGCTCAAGCAAGCCGCACGGCGGGTGATCCCGCATGAAGTGATCGATCGCAAGAAGGGCTACTTCCCGGTACCGGGCCTGAAGCACCTGGAAGGCGCCACACTGGGTTGGGTACGCGAACTGCTGACCGACCCCAGCCAGGACCGTGGGCTGTTCAACCCAGCCATGCTCGACCGCCTGCTTAGCAACCCGCACGGCCAATTGACGCCACTGCGCGGTTCCAAGCTGTGGCAACTGGCAGCATTGAACCTGTGGCTGAGCGAACAAGGACTCTGACCGATGAAACCCCACGAAATCGCCTACGGTCAGCGCCTGCTGCGTGGCCAGGCGCCGTCCTACGAGCGCCTGCAGGCGCGCCTGGCCGGCGACGGCAGCCAGCCCCACCAACAGCCGCGTGCCGTGCACTGCGGCTGGGGCCGGCTGCTGATTGGCCACACCTATGCCGCGCCGGCCGACCTGGCCGACGACCTGTTGGGCGAGTGCCCAGGCGAACGCGATATCGCGCTGTATGTGGCAGCACCGCAGCAGGTGCTGGCGCAGGCGCCACAACAGTTGTTCCTCGACCCATCCGACACGCTGCGCCTGTGGTTCACCGATTACCGCCCGGCGCAGCGGGTATTCCGCGGCTTTCGCGTGCGGCGGGCGCAGAACCCGGCCGACTGGCAGGCCATCAACACCTTGTATCAGGTGCGCGGCATGCTACCGGTCGATGCCGACTTGCTCACCCCTCGGCACCTGGGCGGCCCGGTCTACTGGCTGGCTGAAGACGAAGACAGCGGCGCGGTGATCGGCAGCGTCATGGGCCTGAACCATGCCAAGGCTTTCGATGACCCCGAGAACGGCAGCAGCCTGTGGTGCCTGGCAGTCGACCCGCACTGCACCCGCCCCGGCGTGGGTGAAGTGCTGGTGCGCCACCTCATCGAGCACTTCATGAGCCGCGGCCTGGCCTACCTCGACCTGTCGGTGCTGCACGACAACCGCCAGGCCAAGCGCCTGTACCAGAAGCTTGGCTTTCGCAACCTGCCCACCTTCGCCGTCAAGCGCAAGAACGGCATCAACGAGCAACTGTTCCTCGGCCCCGGCCCACAGGCCGACCTCAACCCCTATGCACGCATCATCGTCGACGAGGCATTGCGCCGCGGCATCGAGGTACATGTGGATGACGCCGCCGGCGGGCTGTTCACCCTCAGCCTGGGCGGCCGGCGCATCCGCTGCCGAGAGTCGCTCAGCGACCTGACCAGCGCCGTGACCATGACCCTGTGCCAGGACAAGCGCCTGACCCAGCATGCCCTGCGCACTGCCGGGCTGCAGGTGCCGGCGCAACAATTGGCCGGTAATGCCGACGATAACCTGGCCTTTCTCGACGAGCATGGCGCGGTGGTGGTCAAGCCCGTTGACGGCGAACAAGGCCAGGGCGTAGCGGTAAACCTGACCTGCATCGACGACGTGACCCAGGCGGTCGCCCATGCCCGCCAGTTCGATAGCCGGGTATTGCTGGAAAGCTTCCATGCCGGCCTCGACCTGCGCATCGTGGTGATCGGCTATGAAGTGGTGGCAGCGGCCGTTCGCCACCCGGCCCAGGTGCTGGGTGACGGCAAGCACAGTGTGCGCCAGTTGATCGAGGCCCAAAGCCGTCGTCGCCAGGCCGCTACGGCGGGTGAAAGCCGTATCCCGCTGGATGAAGAAACCGAACGTACCCTGCGCGCTGCTGGCGTGGGTTACGACGACGTACTGCCCCCCGGCCAGCGCCTGGCCGTGCGGCGCACCGCCAACCTGCACACCGGCGGCACCCTGGAAGACGTTACCGCCCGCCTGCACCCGGTGCTGGCCGACGCCGCCGTGCGCGCTGCCCGGGCGCTGGAAATTCCGGTGGTCGGGCTGGATTTCATGGTGCGTGATGCCGAACAGCCCGAGTACGTGATCATCGAAGCCAACGAGCGCGCCGGCTTGGCAAACCACGAACCGCAGCCAACGGCCGAGCGTTTCATCGACCTGCTGTTCCCGCATAGCCGGCCTTTGGCGTAAACCAGTGCCGGGCTCTTCGCGGGTTCACTCGCGAAAAGGCCGGCACAGGAGCAAGGAGTACTCAACCATGTCCGAGCGACACCCCGAACCCGATCTCGAATACCTCAAGCGCGTGCTGCTGGAGATGCTGGCCATCCCCAGCCCGACCGGTTTCACCGACACCATCGTGCGCTACGTGGCCGAACGCCTGGACGAACTGGGCATCCCCTTCGAGCTGACCCGTCGCGGCACCATTCGCGCGACCTTGAAGGGCCGGCAAACCTCGCCCGACCGCGCCGTATCCGCGCACCTCGATACCATCGGCGCCAGCGTGCGCCAACTGCAGGACAACGGCCGGCTGGCCCTGGCGCCGGTTGGCTGCTGGTCCAGCCGCTTCGCCGAGGGCAGCAGGGTCAGCGTGTTCACCGACACCGGCGTGTTCCGCGGCAGCGTACTGCCGCTGATGGCCAGTGGGCACGCCTTCAACACCGCCATCGACCAGATGCCGGTCAGCTGGGAACACGTGGAAGTGCGCCTGGACGCCTATTGCGCCACCCGCGCCGATTGCGAGGCGCTGGGGGTGAGCATTGGGGACTTCGTGGCCTTCGACCCACTGCCCGAGTTCACAGACAGCGGCCACATCAGCGCCCGTCACCTGGATGACAAGGCCGGTGTCGCGGCGCTGCTCACCGCGCTCAAGGCAGTGGTGGAGAGCGGCCAGCAACCGTTGATCGACTGCCACCCGCTGTTCACCATTACCGAGGAAACCGGCTCGGGCGCAGCGGGTGCCCTGCCTTGGGACGTCAGCGAGTTCGTCGGCATCGACATTGCGCCGGTGGCGCCCGGGCAAGCCTCCAGCGAGCACGCCGTGAGCGTGGCCATGCAGGACTCGTCGGGGCCCTATGATTACCACCTGTCGCGGCACTTGCTGAAACTGGCCGGCGACCACGACCTGCCGGTACGCCGCGACCTGTTCCGCTACTACTTCAGTGATGCCCATTCGGCGGTAACGGCCGGGCACGACATTCGCACCGCGCTGGTGGCGTTCGGCTGCGATGCCACCCACGGCTATGAGCGGACGCACATCGACAGCCTGGCGGCCCTGAGCCAGTTGTTATCGGCGTACCTGCTCAGCCCGCCGGTGTTTGCCAGCGATTCGCAGCCGGCCAATGCCTCGCTGGAGCGCTTCAGCCACCAGCTGGAACACGATGCGCAGATGGAGAGCGACACGCGCGTGCCGGCGGTCGACAGCCTGGTCGGTAACAAGGCCTGAGGCCCTGAGGCCGCTTTGCGGCCCATCGCAGGCAATACAAGACCGTTGCTCCCACAGCTCAAAAATTGCACTGTCGTTGTAGGAGCGGCCTTGTGTCGCGATGGGCCGCAACGCGGCCCCAAACCCCCAAAGTTTCGCGTAGCATGCCCCCACCGTAACCCGAGACACCGCCCCATGCTGATCCCCTACGAGCACCTGCAAGCCGAAACACTGACCCGCCTGATCGAAGACTTCGTCACCCGCGACGGTACCGACAATGGTGACGATACCCCGCTCGAAACACGGGTACTGCGGGTACGCCAGGCATTGGCCAAGGGCCAGGCCTTCATCCTTTTCGACCCCGAAAGCCAGCAGTGCCAGTTGCTGGCCAAGCATGACGTGCCGCGGGAACTGCTCGACTAGCCGGCCTCGGCTTTCTTGGCTTCCTTGATGCGCTTGTACACCTCGGACCGGTGCACCGGCACTTCCCGTGGGGCGTCCACGCCAAAGCGCACCACCCCGTCACGGGTTTCGACCACCACGAGGCGGATGTTCTCACCGATCATGATGACCTCGCCCACTTCGCGCCCTATCACCAGCATGTTCCGGTCCTCCTGCACAAGGTAAAACCGGAGACTGCATCGTCAGGATCAGGCTACTCAATAGCTCCGCGGCGATTCAGAAGCGCCCTACATCTACTGGTAATTCGCCCTACAGATATTTCATCGCGAAACAGCTTTGGCACGCATTTTCACGGCCATTTCGGCCATTTCCTGGTAGAGCCGCTCGGGGGCTTGCCGCTTCAATTCCCAAGCCTGCCGCCCGGCCTCATGCGGCAGAATCAGGAACTCGCCAGCAGCGACCTGCCGGTGGATGTAGTCGGCAATGTCCGCCGCATTGATCGGCGACCCTTCCAGCAACTTGCCGACCTGTGCCTTCATGGCCGGGTTCGGGCCGCGAAACGAGTCCAGCAGATTGGTCTGGAAGAACGACGGGCACACCACATGCACCGCCACCTCCACCTGGCGCAATTCCACCAGCAGGCTCTCCGACAGCGCCAGCACGCCGGCCTTGGCGACGTTGTAGTTGCTCATGCCCGGCCCCTGCATCAGGGCAGCCATCGACGCGACGTTGATGATGCGCCCCTTGCTGCGCTCCAGCAGGGGCAGGAAGGCCTTGCAGCCCTTGACCACGCCCATCAGGTTGACGGCAATCTGCCAGTCCCAGTCTTCCAGCGACAGCTCGGCAAAGAACCCGCCCGAGGCAACCCCGGCGTTGTTGACCACCACGTCGATGCCACCGAACTGCTCGGTACAGGCCTGGGCCAGGGCTGTGAGCTGGCTGTAGTCGCGCACGTCGCAGCGCTGGACGAAACCCTCACCGCCGGCCGCACGGGCCAGGTCCAGCGTTTCGCGCAGGCCGCTTTCGTTGACATCGGCCAGCGCCAGGCGCCACCCCTCACGTGCCCAACGCAGGGCAATCTCGCGCCCGAGGCCTGAGCCGGCTCCGGTAATCATGA
This sequence comes from Pseudomonas sp. NBRC 111127, assembly GCF_001320345.1. NCBI lineage: Bacteria > Pseudomonadati > Pseudomonadota > Gammaproteobacteria > Pseudomonadales > Pseudomonadaceae > Pseudomonas > Pseudomonas sp. NBRC 111127. The sequence continues at coordinate 33,583 of NZ_BCBD01000028.1, forward strand.
TGCGGTTGTGCATGGTGGCTGGCCCTGTCTCGTTGAGGAATGAAACGAGTCTAAACAAGGGGCTGGCCAAGGGCAGGGTTCATCAGGGTAGTGAATGTGGGGGCATGAACCGGCACAAAATGGAATCTTTCACATTGCCCACCAGTCCGAACTTACAAGAGGCCGGCAACCCGAGGCCCTTGACCCCCAACCACGCAAGGACACGTACATGACCACGATCCTCATCATCATCCTGATTCTTCTGTTGATTGGTGGCTTACCGGTCTTCCCACACTCGCGCAGCTGGGGCTACGGCCCGTCCGGCATCGTCGGCGTGGTACTGGTGGTCCTGCTGGTGTTGTTACTGCTGGGCAGGATCTAGCGGCGCCACGCTAGGCATAAAAAAACCGCGCTTCGGCGCGGTTTTTTTATGGGCGGGCGGGCTCAGTGCGACACGGCACCCGAAGCCCCCAGGCCAGTCTGCGAACGGACGAACTGCGGGAAGAACAGCGCGCGTTCGTTTTCTGCGGCCTTGGACTTGTCGGTGACCGAGAAGAACCAGATGCTGACGAAGGCAATGGCCATCGAGAACAGCGCCGGGTACTCGTACGGGTAGATCGGCTTTTCATGGCCCAGGATCTGCACCCAGATGGTCGGGCCAAGGATCATCAGCGTCACTGCGCTGACCAAGCCCAGCCAGCCGCCGATCATGGCGCCACGGGTGGTCAGCTTTTTCCAGTACATCGAAAGCAGCAGGACCGGGAAGTTGCAGCTGGCGGCGATGGAGAACGCCAGGCCGACCATGAAGGCGATGTTCTGCTTCTCGAACAGGATGCCCAGGCCGATCGCCAGTACGCCGAGGGCGACGGTGGTGATCTTCGACACGCGGATCTCGTCCTTGTCGTTGGCCTTGCCCTTGCGCCACACGCTGGCGTACAGGTCGTGGGACACTGCCGAGGCACCCGCCAGGGTCAGGCCGGCGACCACCGCCAGGATGGTGGCGAACGCCACTGCCGAGATGAAGCCGAGGAACACGCTGCCACCCACGGCATTGGCCAGGTGCACCGCGGCCATGTTGTTGCCGCCCAGCAGCGCGCCGGCGGCGTCCTTGAAGTCAGGGTTGGTGCTGACCAGCAGGATGGCGCCAAAGCCGATGATGAAGGTGAGGATGTAGAAGTAGCCGATGAAGCCGGTGGCGTACAGCACGCTCTTGCGGGCTTCCTTGGCGTCACTGACGGTGAAGAAGCGCATCAGGATGTGCGGCAGGCCGGCCGTACCGAACATCAGCGCCAGGCCCAGCGAGAACGCCGAGATCGGGTCTTTGACCAGGCCGCCCGGGCTCATGATGGCCTCGCCCTTGGCGTGCACCTTGATCGCTTCGGAGAACAGCGTGTTGAAGTCGAAGCCCACGTGTTTCATCACCATCAGCGCCATGAAGCTGGCACCGGACAGCAACAGCACGGCCTTGATGATCTGTACCCAGGTGGTGGCCAGCATGCCGCCGAACAGCACGTACAGGCACATCAGGATACCCACCAGGATCACCGCCACATGGTAGTCCAGGCCGAACAGCAGCTCGATCAGCTTGCCGGCACCGACCATCTGCGCGATCAGGTAGAACGCCACTACCACCAGCGAGCCGGAAGCCGACAGGGTGCGGATTTCCTTTTGCCCGAGGCGGTACGAAGCCACGTCGGCGAAGGTGTACTTGCCCAGGTTGCGCAGGCGTTCGGCAATCAGGAAGAGAATGATCGGCCAGCCGACCAAGAAGCCGATCGAGTAGATCAGGCCATCGTAGCCAGAGGTGAACACCAGTGCGGAAATGCCCAGGAACGAGGCTGCCGACATGTAGTCGCCGGCAATCGCCAGGCCATTCTGGAAACCGGTGATCTTGCCGCCGGCGGCGTAGTAGTCCGACGCCGACTTGTTGCGCTTGGAGGCCCAGTAGGTAATGCCCAGGGTGAAGGCGACGAACGCCACGAACATGGCGATGGCAGAGACGTTCAGCGGTTGCTTCTGCACCTCGCCGGTCAGGGCATCGGCGGCCCACACGGCGGGTGCGAAGGCTCCGCAGGCCAGTATGGCCAGGGCTTTGGCGTGGCGAATCATTGTTGCGCCTCCTTCAGGATGGCCTTGTTCAGCTCATCGAACTCGCCGTTGGCGCGGCGCACGTAGATGGCGGTAAGGACGAATGCCGAGACGATCAGGCCGACGCCGATGGGGATACCCCAGGTGATCGACGACTCAGGGCTGAGCTTTGCGCCCAGTATGTGAGGACCGTAGGCAATGAGGAGGATGAAAGCGCAGTACAAGCCGAGCATGATCGCCGAGAGGATCCAGGCGAACCGTTCGCGTTTGCTGACCAGCTCCTTGAAGCGAGGGCTGTTTTGTATCGAGAGGTAAATGCTGTCGTTCATTGTTTTTGTCCTAGCAGCACAAGTAGGGAAACACCCACACCCTTACTTTATGCTGCCGATGGACGCCAACCAGACGACCTTAGTCTTAGATGCAACGGTGTTTTACCGTTTGCGTAACAAAGTGCCGGGCCATTCGCGGGAAAACCCGCTGCCATAGGGCCCACCACAAGGTTCAGCCTTGTGATAGCCCTGCGGCAGCGGGTTTACCCGCGAAGCAACAAAACCGGCCCTTCAGGTTGTTACTTGCCAGTCCATTCCTTGACGCGGTCCGGGTGCTTGGCCACCCAATCCTTGGCCGCCGCTTCAGGCTTGGCGCCTTCCTGGATGGCCAGCATCACTTCGCCAATCTCGTCTTTGGACTGCCAGCTGAATTTCTTCAGGAACTCGGCCACTTCCGGTGCCTTGGTCGCCAGTTCTTTGCTGCCGATGCTGTTTACGGTTTCCGACGCGCCATAAACGCCTTTCGGGTCTTCGAGGAACTTCAGCTTCCACTTGGCGAACATCCAGTGCGGCACCCAGCCGGTCACTGCAATCGACTGCTGCTTGGCGTAGGCACGGCCCAGTTCGGCGGTCATCGCGGCGCCCGAGCTGGCTTGCAGCTTGTAGCCGGTCAGGTCGTAGTCCTTGATGGCCTGTTCGGTCTTGATCATCACGCCCGAGCCTGCATCGATGCCGACGATCTTCTGCTTGAAGCTGTTGTCGGTCTTGAGGTCGGCGATGCTGGTGGCCTTGACGTACTCAGGCACGATCAAGCCGATCTTGGCATCTTTGAAGTTGGCGCCGTAGTCGACCACGTTATCCTTGTTCTTGGCCCAGTACTCGCCATGGGTCACCGGCAACCAGGCCGACAACATGGCATCGAGCTTGCCGGTCGCCACACCCTGCCACATGATCCCGGTGGCAACGGCCTGCAACTTCACATCGTAGCCGAGCTTCTGCTTGATTACTTCGGCCGCCACGTTGGTGGTTGCCACGCTGTCGGCCCAGCCGTCCACGTAGCCAATGCTCACTTCCTTGGCCATTGCCTGTGCTGCGCTCAATCCCAGTACCAGGGCGGTGCCCACGCCCAGGAAACGTCGCATTTTTTTCAAAGTCGCCATCAAAGCATCCCCTCGTCAGGTCTTGGAGATTCCATCATCTGCCTGCAACCCCGGGCGACCTGATCCAGCTGCGACCTGTACCTGCCCCATATGCGACAGCACTGTGCCATTAGCGCCATATGCCCACCACGACCTGCGCGATCCTTGCATGCCAAAGCTTTGGCGCCGGGCTACTATCTATCCCTTTGTGCCTGACGATGGACCGCCTGATGCCCCGTTCTGCCCGCGCGCTGCTGCCGTTGTACCTGTTTGCCTGCCTGTTCGCCCTGCTGGGGCTGGGAGCGCTCTGGTACGGGCTTGGCAAGCCGCTGCAACTGCCCGATGCCGCGAGCCCTGCACACAAGCTGCAATGTGCCTCGTACACACCGTTCGACAAGGACCAGTCGCCCTACGACCAACCGTTTCGGCTGCGCCCGCAGCGCATGGATGCCGACCTGGCCTTGTTGGCCGAACGCTTTCAGTGCATTCGCACCTATTCCATGACCGGTCTTGAAGCAATACCGGCGCTGGCGCGCAAGCACGGCCTGAAGGTGATGCTGGGGGCCTGGGTCAATGCGCACGCCGCCGACACCGAGCGGGAAATCAACCTGCTGATCGCCGCCGCCAACGCCAACCCCGACGTGGTCAGCGCAGTGATCGTCGGCAACGAAACCCTGCTGCGCAAGGAGGTGACCGGTGCGCACCTGGCCACGCTGATCGCCCGGGTGAAAAGCCAGGTGCACGTGCCGGTGACCTACGCCGATGTCTGGGAATTCTGGCTACAGCACCCGCAGGTGGCACCGGCGGTGGACTTCCTCACCATTCACCTGTTGCCCTACTGGGAGGACAACCCCCGTGGCATCGACCAGGCCTTGGCCCATGTCGCCGATGTACGCCGGGTGTTCGGTACGCGCTTTGCGCCCAAGGACGTCCTGATTGGTGAAACCGGCTGGCCCAGCGAAGGCCGCCAGCGCGAGACGGCAGTGCCCAGCCGGGTCAATGAAGCGCGCTTCATTCGTGGTTTTGTGAGCATGGCAGAGGCCAATGGCTGGCACTACAACCTGATCGAGGCCTTCGACCAGCCGTGGAAGCGTGCCAACGAAGGTGCGGTGGGCGGGTACTGGGGGTTGTACGATGCCGACCGGCAGGACAAGGGCGTGCTGGAAGGGCCGGTGAGCAACCTGCACTACTGGCCGCAGTGGTTGCTGGGCAGCGCCGCGCTGATGCTGGTCATGCTGGTGCTGGCCGGGCGCCCCGCCACCCTGCGGGCGGCGTTGCTGTTACCGCTGCTGGCTGCGCTGGGGGCGGGTTGCCTGGGCCTGTGGGGCGAGCTGGTGCGCACCCATGCGCGCTTCGCCGGGGAATGGGTGTGGGCGCTGGCGCTGGTCGCACTGAACCTGTTGGTGCTGGCCCATGCCGTGTTGGCCCAGGCGCAGCGCGCCGGTTGGCGCGAGCGGCTGTTCGCCGGGTTGCAGGCGCGCGCCGGCTGGCTGTTGCTGGCAGCAGGCTTCGCTGCGGCGGTGAGCATGCTGGCGCTGGTGTTCGACCCGCGCTACCGCAGCTTCCCCACTGCGGCGCTGGCGTTGCCGGCGCTGGTGTACGCGCTGTGGCCGGTGCGCGCGCCGCGGGCGGAGGTGGCATTGCTGGCGTTTATCGTGGGTGCCGGGGTGGCGCCACAGCTGTTTGTCGAAGGGCTGCAGAACCGCCAGGCCTGGGGGTGGGCGGTGGTGAGCGTGGTAATGACCGTGGCGCTGTGGCGCAGCTTGCGGCTGCGCGCGGTGTAATGGCGGCCGCGGCGCACCTTTAATGCGGCGGTTGGCCTGGTCAGGCCCGCTGCTGCGAGCGGACCAACCGCAAGCCCGCCAGCACCAGCGCAAACACCGCAATGCTGGCGGTATACAGCACCAGCGCCGGCACCGCGAACACCAGGGCCAGGAAGGCCAGCCACCTGCCTGCACGGCCTGCGACCACCTGCGCCAACAGGGCCAGGCCCAACCCGCCCCAGGCCAGCACCTGGTGGTGAATGCCCAGCCCCAGCAACGACCGGACCTCGCACTGCCAGTACGCCGCCGGTAACGTGCACAGGCCGACCCACTGGCCGTCTTCCATCAGCCCGTAACGCACCGCATAACTGGCTGCGAGCCACAGCCCGATGAACAGCATGACCATGGCTGCCGGCAAGGCACGAGACATCCTGTTTTCCCTACAGTCACTATTGAAGAAAACGATGATCACCCATCGCCCCTGATAAGGCAAAATTGTCGGCCTGCAGCTATGTTGCAGATAACAAGAACACCAAAGGCCACTACGCCAGGCAACTTTGTTCAGCCCGCAGTGGTCCTAGCCTGCATACGCTTGACCTTGCGTTCTTTTGGGGGATTACATGCTTCGTACTTTGCGCCTCGCTGCCTTGCTCGGTGGCCTGCTCATGGCTGTGGCCGCTTCAGCGCGCGATATCGACGCCGCCAGCTATGGCTACCCCTTGACCAACCCGTTCGAGGCCACCATCGCCACCACACCGCCGGAGCAGCGCCCGACCCTGCCCAGCGATGAAGACATCGACCAGTCCGACTACAGCCTGAACCTGCGCCCGGAGCGCGAGTTCATCCTGCCCGACAACTTCTGGGCGGTGAAAAAGCTCAAGTACCGCCTGGCCCGCCAGGACCACGCGGCGCCGCTGATCTTCATCATCGCCGGCACCGGGGCCGCCTATACCAGCACCATCAACGAATACCTGAAGAAGCTGTTCTATCAGGCCGGTTTCCACGTGGTGCAGTTGTCGTCGCCTACCAGCTACGACTTCATAAGCGCCGCCTCGCGCTTTGCCACCCCCGGCATCACCCAGGAAGACGCCGAAGACCTGTACCGGGTCATGCAGGCCGTGCGGGCCCAGCACCCGCGCCTGCCGGTCAGCGAGTTCTACCTGACCGGCTACAGCCTGGGGGCCCTCGACGCGGCGTTCGTCAGCCACCTGGACGAAACCCGCCGCAGCTTCAACTTCAAGCGCGTGTTGCTGCTCAACCCACCGGTCAACCTGTACACCTCGATCAACAACCTCGACAAGCTGGTGCAAACACAGGTCAAGGGCATCGACCGCAGCACCACCTTCTACGAGTTGATGCTGCAAAAGCTCACCCGCTACTTCCAGGACAAGGGTTACATCGACCTCAACGATGCCCTGTTATACGACTTCCAGCAGTCGAAACAACATTTGTCCAACGAACAGATGGCCATGTTGATCGGCACCTCGTTCCGCTTCTCGGCGGCCGACATTGCCTTTACCTCCGACCTGATCAACCGTCGCGGCCTGATCATTCCGCCGAAGTACCCGATCACCGAAGGCAGCAGCCTCACGCCGTTCTTCAAACGTGCCCTGCAGTGTGACTTCGACTGCTACATGACCGAGCAGGTAATCCCCATGTGGCGTGCACGCACCGACGGCAACAGCATCCTGCAACTGATCAACCAGGTCAGCCTGTACGCGCTGGCAGACTACCTGCACAGCAGCGACAAGATCGCGGTGATGCACAACGCCGACGACGTCATCCTCGGCCCGGGCGACATCGGCTTCCTGCGCAAGGTCTTTGGTGACCGGCTGACCCTCTACCCCCATGGCGGCCATTGCGGCAACCTCAACTACCGCGTCAACAGCGACGCCATGCTGGAGTTCTTCCGTGGTTAACAAACTCCTCTTCGCCACTGCCCTGCTAGCCGCCGGCCACACCCTGGCCGCCGAAACCGCACCGCGGGCCAGCGTGGTCGAGGCCGACCCGCAGGTGGTTGGCACAGCGCCACTGGTGCCCGAGTCCGACGGTTTTCTCGACCCGCTGCGCGAGCTGAAATTCAACCCCGGCCTGGACCAGCGGGAGTTCGAGCGCTCCACGTTGGAGGCGCTGAACGTGTACGACCCGCTGGAGTCGGTCAACCGGCGCATCTACCACTTCAACTACCGCCTCGACCAGTGGGTGCTGCTGCCGTTGGTGAACGGCTACCAGTACGTTACGCCAAGCTTCGTCCGCACCGGGGTCAGCAACTTCTTCAATAACCTGGGCGATGTGCCGAACCTGTTCAACAGCGTGCTGCAGCTCAAGGCCAAACGCTCCGCCGAGATCACCGCACGGCTGATGTTCAACACCATCATTGGCGTAGGCGGGCTGTGGGACCCGGCGACCAGCATGGGCCTGCCACGGCAGAGCGAAGACTTTGGCCAGACGCTGGGCTTCTACGGGGTACCCGAAGGGCCGTACCTGATGCTGCCGCTGCTGGGCCCCTCAAACCTGCGCGATACCACCGGCCTGGCAGTGGACTACGCCGGCGAGCAGAGCATCAACTACCTCAACGTGGCCGACGCCAGCAAGGACCACCCCGAGATCTTCGCCTTGCGCGTGGTGGACAAGCGCTACAACACCAAATTCCGCTATGGCCAGCTCAACTCGCCGTTCGAGTATGAAAAAGTGCGCTACGTGTATACCCAGTCGCGCAAGCTGCAGATAGCCGACTAACCCGGCCCGGCCCTTTGGCGGCGGTGCAATGCCGCGAAAGGGCCGGCGCAGGCGTTATCCGATACCCAGGAACTGGCACAGCTCGCGCTTTTTGGCCAAGGCGTCGCGGCGCCCCAACTCGATCAGCTCACTGCAATAACCGGCTTCGAACAGCAGATAGCTCAACACCCCCGCGCCACTGGTACGGGTTGCCCCCGGCCCGCGCAGGAACAGGCGCAGCGCCGCCGGCAGGTCGCGGCGGTGGCGCGCGGCAATCTCGTCCAGCGGCTGGCTGGGCGCAACCACCAGCACATCGATCGGTGCCAGGCCCAGGCGGCGTGCGTCCAGGTGCGCTGGCAACAGCCGGCCCAGGTGGTTGAGCCGCTGCAGCAGTTCGATGTCATCTTCCAGGCTGTCAATGAAGGTGCTGTTGAGCAGGTGCCCGCCGATCTGCGCCAGGCTTGGCTGCTGCCCGCTGAATACCCGCTGGGGCGGCAAGGGTGTCGCAGGCCGCTGCGGGTTGCCGCTGACGCCGACCACCAGCACCCGGCTGGCACCCAGGTGCAGGGCCGGGCTTATCGGCGCCGACTGCCGCACCGCACCATCACCGTAATACTCGTCACCCAGCTGCACCGGCGCGAACAGCAGCGGGATCGCCGCACTGGCCAGCAGGTGGTCGATGCCCAGCGGCGTGGGCACGCCGATGCGGCGGTGGCGCAACCAGGCTTCGATCGAGCCTCGGCCCTGGTAGAAGGTCACCGCCTGGCCGGACTCGTAACCGAACGCGGTTACCGCTACCGCGCGCAGTTGCTCGGCGGCCAAGGCCTGGCCAATGCCATCCAGGTTCAGCTGCGCCTCCAGCAAGGTGCGCAGCGGGCGGCTGTCGAGCAACGCCACGGGCGCCTGGCCGCCCAGCCCAAGCAGGTTGTGGCCGACAAACCGGCTGGCCTGGCGCACCACCCCAGGCCAGTCACTGCGGATCACCAGGTGGCTGGAAATGTTCTGCCAGAAGTGCGTCAGCCGTTGCACGGCGCTGTTGAACTGGCCGGCACCGCTGGCCAGGGTCACGGCGTTGATGGCCCCTGCCGAAGTGCCGACGATCACCGGGAACGGGTTGGCTGCGCTGGCCGGCAACAGCTCGGCGATGCCGGCCAGTACGCCGACCTGATAGGCGGCGCGGGCGCCACCGCCAGACAGGATAAGGCCGGTTACCGCAGGTGGGGCCATGGCGTGCTTCCCGACGACACAGGGTTCAACGCTTTTTCTTGTCATACAGCCGCTCAGCCCCTTCGGGCCGCGACTTGAACCGGCGATGCGCCCACAGGTACTGCTCGGGGCATTCGCGCAGCACGCTTTCGACCCACTGGTTGATGCGCAGGCAATCGGCCTCTTCGCTTTCCCCGGGGAAGCCCGCCAGCGGTGGGTGGATCACCAGCCGGTAGCCGCTGCCATCGGCCAGGCGTTTCTGGGTGAACGGAATGACCTGCGCCTTGCCCAGCCGGGCAAACTTGGTGGTGGCCGTGACCGTTGCGGCGGGTATGCCGAACAGCGGCACGAACAGGCTCTGCTTGGTGCCGTAGTCCTGGTCCGGCGCGTACCAGATCGCCCGGCCCGAACGCAGCAGCTTGAGCATGCCACGCACATCCTCGCGTTCCACCGCCAGCGAATCGAGGTTGTGACGCTCGCGCCCGCTGCGCTGGATGAAATCGAACAGCGCGTTACCATGCTCGCGGTACATGCCGTCGATGGTGTGCTGCTGGCCCAGCAGCGCCGCGCCGATTTCCAGGGTGGTGAAGTGCACCGCCATCAGGATGGCCCCCTGCCCCGCCTGCTGCGCGGCTTGCAGGTGCTCCAGGCCCTCGACATGGGCCAGGCGTGCCAGCCGCGCCTTGGGCCACCACCAGCTCATGGCCATTTCGAAAAAGGCGATGCCGGTGGACGCGAAGTTGGCCTTCAGCAACCGCTGCCGTTCGTCGACTGACAGCTCCGGAAAGCACAGCTCCAGGTTGCGCGCAGCAATGCGCCGGCGCTCGCCGGCAAAGTGGTACATCACCGCGCCCAGCGCGGCACCGATTTTCAACAGCGCCCGGTACGGCAACTGGACTACCAGCCACAGCAGGCCCAGGCCCAGCCACAGGCCCCAGAACTTTGGGTGAAGGTAATAGCGACGAAAACGCGGGCGTTCCATTGAAGCATCCGGAAAGACAAAGGCTGCGCATTCTACAACGGATCAGCGCATGTTGCGGGCAACCGGTGTTCTCGTTATAAGTCAGGGCACTTTTTCCGCAACAAGCCGTCTATGCAGACCATGAGCCCAAACCACACACCCGACACCGCTTCCGTGTTCCAGCTCAAGGGCAGCATGCTTGCCATCACCGTACTGGAACTGGCGCGCAATGACCTTGAAGCCCTGGACCGCCAGCTGGCGGCCAAAGTCGCCCAGGCGCCGAACTTCTTCAGTAACACGCCGCTGGTGCTGGCGCTGGACAAGCTGCCTGCCGATGAAGGGGCAATCGACCTGCCCGGCTTGATGCGGATCTGCCGCCACCATGGCCTGCGCACGCTGGCCATTCGTGCCAGCCGCATCGAGGACATCGCCGCAGCCATCGCCATCGACCTGCCCGTGCTGCCGCCGTCCGGCGCCCGTGAGCGGCCGCTGGAGCCCGAACCCGAAGCGGTGAAAAAACCCGAACCCGCCCCAGTACCGCCCCCCGCCCCGGAGCCGGAGGTACGCCCGACCCGCATCATCACTTCGCCGGTACGCGGCGGCCAGCAGATCTACGCCCAAGGTGGCGATCTGATAGTCACGGCTTCGGTCAGCCCGGGTGCGGAACTTCTGGCCGATGGCAACATCCATGTGTACGGCGCCATGCGCGGCCGCGCCCTGGCCGGCATCAAAGGCAATACCAAGGCACGTATCTTCTGCCAGCAGATGACCGCCGAAATGGTCTCCATCGCTGGCCAGTACAAGGTCTGCGAAGACCTGCGCCGCGACCCGCTGTGGGGCACCGGCGTGCAAGTCAGCCTGTCTGGTGACGTGTTGAACATCACCCGTCTTTAACGGATACTTGCCAGCATTTTTAGTGCAACTTTTTTTACAGTTGCCTTTTATTTGAGCTATTAAAGCTATTTCAGTTTTTTGCAGGGACAAGTGTCCCGACTATTTTAGGGGTGAAACACCTTGGCCAAGATTCTCGTGGTTACTTCCGGCAAGGGGGGTGTGGGCAAGACCACCACCAGCGCCGCCATTGGTACCGGCCTCGCACTGCGCGGCCACAAGACCGTCATCGTCGACTTCGACGTGGGCCTGCGTAACCTCGACCTGATCATGGGCTGCGAACGCCGCGTGGTGTACGACTTCGTCAACGTGGTCAACGGCGAAGCCAACCTGCAGCAGGCCCTGATCAAGGACAAGCGCCTCGAGAACCTGTACGTGCTGGCCGCCAGCCAGACCCGTGACAAGGACGCGCTGACCCAGGAAGGCGTGGAAAAGGTACTGATGGACCTGAAAAAGGACTTCGAGTACGTGATCTGCGACTCGCCGGCCGGTATCGAGAAAGGCGCGCACCTGGCGATGTATTTCGCCGACGAAGCGATTGTCGTGACCAACCCTGAAGTGTCGTCGGTACGCGACTCGGACCGCATGCTGGGTATCCTGTCGAGCAAATCGCGCCGTTCCGAGAACGGCGAAGAGCCGATCAAGGAGCACCTGCTGATCACCCGCTACCATCCCGAGCGCGTGGTGAAGGGCGAAATGCTCAGCGTGGCCGACGTCGAAGAAATCCTGTCGATCAAACTCAAAGGCGTCATCCCGGAGTCTCAGGCTGTGCTCAAGGCTTCCAACCAGGGTATCCCGGTCATCCTCGATGACCAGAGCGACGCTGGCCAGGCCTACAGCGATGCAGTCGACCGCCTGTTGGGCAAAGAGAAGCCAATGCGCTTCATCGATGTACAGAAGAAAGGATTCTTCGAGCGCATTTTCGGGAGCAAATAAACCATGAACCTTTTTGACTTCTTTCGTGGCAGACAGAAACAGACCAGCGCGTCGGTGGCGAAAGAGCGTCTACAGATCATCGTGGCGCACGAGCGCGGCCAGCGCAGCGAGCCGGACTACCTGCCGGAGCTGCAGAAAGAACTGCTGGAAGTGATCCGCAAGTATGTGAACATCGGCAATGACGACGTGCATATCGAGCTGGAGAACCAGGGCAGCTGCTCGATTCTGGAGCTGAACATTACCTTGCCGGATCGGTGATTCGGCAAAAAAGCCGGGGCTGCGTTGCAGCCCTTTCGCGACACAAGGCCGCTCCCACAAGGGTTATGCACTCCCCTGTGGG
>NZ_BCBD01000029.1:0-44840 GCF_001320345.1 Pseudomonas sp. NBRC 111127
TACAGCCTGGGCGGGCACAAGGTCAGCGCCGCCTGGCAGCAGCTGTCGGGCGACAGCGCGTTCCCTTATGTGGATGGCGCCGACCCCTACCTGGTCAACTTCGTGCAGATCAACGACTTCGCAGGCAAGGACGAGCGTTCCTGGCAGGCGCGCTACGACTACAACTTCGCCGCCCTGGGCGTGCCCGGCCTGACCTTCATGACCCGCTACATCAGCGGCGACAATGTCAGCCGCGCCGCCGGTGGCGAAGGCAAAGAGTGGGAACGCGACACCGAAATGAAGTACGTCGTACAAAGCGGCCCGTTGAAGAACGTGGCCGTGCGTTTGCGCAACGCCACATTCCGCTCCAACCTCGCCCGCGATGCCGACGAAGTGCGGCTGCTGGTGAGCTACAGCGTGGCGCTGTGGTAAGCCGCTAGCCTAACCCGATAACAACAACATTCACGGAGATCGACGATGACCTTTTCACTGCGCCGCCTCGTCCTCGCTACCGGCTGCCTGCTGTTGGCCGGCAACGCCCTCGCTGCCGAACCGAAACGCCCCGAATGTATCGCCCCCGCCTCGCCGGGCGGCGGTTTCGACCTGACCTGCAAGCTGGTGCAAAGCGCCCTGGTGCAGGAAAAGATCCTCAGCAAACCCATGCGCGTCACCTACATGCCCGGCGGTGTCGGCGCGGTGGCGTACAACGCCGTGGTCGCCCAACGCCCGGCTGACGCCGGCACACTGGTGGCCTGGTCCAGCGGTTCGTTGCTGAACCTGGCCCAGGGCAAGTTCGGCCGCTTCGACGAAAACGCCGTGAAATGGCTGGCCGCGGTCGGCACCAGCTACGGCGCCATCGCGGTGAAGAGCGACTCGCCCTACAAGACCCTCGACGACCTAGTCGCAGCACTGAAAAAAGACCCGAGCAAAGTGGTGATCGGCTCTGGCGGCACCGTCGGCAGCCAGGACTGGATGCAGACCGCCCTAATCGCCAAGGCCGCCGGGATCAACCCGCGCGACCTGCGTTACGTGGCCCTGGAAGGCGGCGGCGAAATTGCCACGGCCCTGCTGGGCGGCCACATCCAGGTGGGCTCGACCGATATTTCAGACTCCATGCCGCACATTCAGAGCGGCAACATGCGCATCCTCGCGGTGTTCTCGGAAAACCGCCTGGACGAGCCGGAGATGAAAGACATCCCGACTGCCAAGGAGCAGGGTTATGACATCGTCTGGCCGGTGGTGCGCGGTTTCTACCTGGGGCCAAAGGTCAGCGACGAGGATTACGCCTGGTGGAAGCAGTCGTTCGACAAGATGCTGGCTTCGGAAGACTTCGCCAAACTGCGTGACCAGCGCGAGCTGTTCCCGTTCGCCATGACCGGCGAAGAACTGGACGGCTATGTGAAGAAGCAAGTGGCTGACTACAAGACGCTGGCCAAGGAATTTGGCCTGATCCAGTAAGCCTGCCGGATCCACCACCCTCCCTGAGTAGGAGCGGCCTTGCGTCGCGATCGGCCGCTAAGCGGCCCCTGGAAATGCCTTGCGATGCTGCAGACAGATCGCAGTGGCTGGTTTTGCGGCCGCTTCGCGGCCGATCGCGACGCAAGGCCGCTCCTACAAGCGATCCCAACGAGGATTTTTTCATGATCCTGCAACGCATCTTCGCCCTGGTCTTGCTGGCGGTGTGCGCCGTGCTTGCCGTAATGGCCTGGCCCTACCAGGCGGCGTTTTCCTACGAGCCGGTGGGCCCGCGTGCCTACCCACTGCTGATGCTCGGCCTGATGGGCCTGGGCCTGCTGTACCTGGCTATCCGCCCGACCCCGATCGTGCGCAAGGACGACGAACCAGAACTGGACCGCGCAACCCTGATCAAGATCGCCGCGTGCGTCGGCCTGCTGCTGGTTTTCGCCGCCACCTTCGAACCCCTGGGCTTCATTCTCAGTGCCATCCTGGTAGGCCTGCCCATGGCGCGCCTGTACGGCGGCCGCTGGCTGCACAGCGCCATCGTGGTGGTGGGCATGAGCCTGTTCCTCTACTGGCTGTTCGACCGCGTGATGGACGTGCCACTGCCCCTTGGCCTGCTGAGCGTACTGGAGAACTGACACATGGATACCTTGAGCTATCTGGGCCAGGGCTTCGGCGTTGCCCTGTCCCCCTATAACCTGGTCACCGCCCTGTCCGGCACCTTGATCGGCACGGTGGTCGGCCTGCTGCCGGGCCTGGGCCCGATCAACGGCGTGGCCCTGCTGATCCCGATTGCCTTCGCCCTCGGCCTGCCGCCAGAATCGGCGCTGATCCTGCTGGCAGCGGTGTACCTGGGCTGCGAATACGGCGGGCGTATCAGCTCGATTCTGCTGAACATCCCGGGCGAGGCTTCGACCGTGATGACCACCCTCGACGGTTACCCGATGGCCCGCCAGGGCCTGGCTGGCGTTGCCCTGTCGCTGTCGGCCTGGAGTTCGTTCATCGGTGCGCTCATCGCCACCTGCGGCATGGTGCTGTTCGCCCCCCTGCTGGCCAAGTGGGCGATTGCCTTCGGCCCGGCCGAGTACTTCGTGCTGATGGTGTTCGCCATCGTATGCCTGGGCGGCATGGCCGGTGACAAACCGCTGAAAACCTTCATTGCCGCATTGATCGGGCTGTTCCTGTCGGCGGTCGGTATCGACGCCAACAGCGGCGTCTACCGCTTCACCGGCGACAGCGTGCACCTGGCCGATGGTATCCAGTTCGTGGTGTTGGTACTGGGCCTGTTCTCGATCAGCGAAATCCTCCTGCTGCTGGAAAAGACCCACCATGGCCACCAGGCGGTCAAGGCCACCGGGCGCATGCTGTTCAACTTCAAGGAGGCGGCTTCGGTGTTCGTGGTGAATATCCGCTGCGGCCTGCTCGGTTTCATCATGGGCGTGCTGCCGGGCGCTGGCGCCACACTGGCCAGCGCCGTGGCCTACATGACCGAAAAACGCCTCGCCGGCACCAGCGGCAAGTTCGGCAAGGGCGACGCCCGTGGCCTGGCGGCACCCGAAACCGCCATTGGTGCTTCCTGCTGTGGCGCCCTGGTGCCCATGCTGACGCTGGGCGTACCGGGCTCCGGTACCACCGCGGTGATGATCGGTGCACTGACCCTGTACAACATCACCCCAGGCCCCCTGCTGTTCGAGCAGCAGCCAGACATCGTCTGGGGCCTGATCGCCTCGCTGTTCATCGCCAACATCATGCTGGTGATCCTCAACATCCCGATGATCCGCATCTTCACCCGCATCCTGGCCGTACCAAACTGGGCGCTGGTGCCGGTGATCGCCATCATCACCGCAATTGGCGTGTACGCCGTGCATGCCACCACCTTCGACCTGTTCCTGATGGTCGGCATCGGTATCATGGGCTACATCCTGCGCAAGCTGGACTTCCCGCTGTCGCCGATCCTGCTGGGCTTCATCCTCGGCGGCCTGATGGAACAGAACCTGCGCCGCGCGCTGTCGATTTCCAACGGTGAACTGGGCATCCTCTGGTCAAGCCCCATCAGCCTGTCGGTATGGGTGCTGACCCTGTGCATGCTGACCCTGCCGCTGCTGCGCATCTGGCGCAAACGTGCGCAGCAGCGTCGGGCCATGGCCGATGCCTGACCGGTCACTGCCGCTGTACGTTGCAACCGGGCTGGTCGGCCTTGCTGGGGGTTTTGCCGCCAGCAAGGTCGGCTGGCCTTTGCCGTGGATGATCGGCTCGCTGCTGGCGATCATCCTGGTGCGCTGCCTGACGCCCTGGCAATTGCCGGAAATACCCAATGGCCGCAAATGCGGGCAGTGGGTCATCGGCATCGGCATTGGCCTGCACTTCACCCCGGCGGTGATTGAGCAGGTCGCCAGCCACTTCGTCCTGATTTTCTTCAGCGCGGTGTTCACTACCGTGACCAGCGTGATCAGCGTGTGGCTGCTCAGGCGCAGCGGCGAGGACCGCGCCACTGCGTTCTTCGCCAGCATGCCCGGCGGTTCGGGAGAGATGGTCAACCTTGGCGCGCGCAACGGCGCGGTGCTCAGCCAGGTGGCGGCCGCGCAGAGCCTGCGGGTGCTGGCTGTGGTGTTGTGCGTACCGGCAGTATTCAAGTACCTGCTGGGCGACGGCGTCGCGCTCAACCACGCAGGCAGCGTAAGTTGGAGCTGGTTGGCCCTGATTGCCCCGCTGGGCATTGCCGTGGCCCTGCTGTGGCAGCGCTTGCGCCAGCCCAACCCATGGCTGTTCGGGCCACTGCTGGTGGCGGCCTCGGTGAGCCTGGCCACCAACCTGCAGATCGCCCTGCCCAACGGCGCCAGCCAGATCGGCCAATGGTTGATTGGCAGCGCCCTGGCCTGCCACTTCAACCGCGAATTCTTCCGCCGCGCCCCATCGTTTCTCGCCCGCACCCTGCTGGCCACGGCATTGTGCATGGCCATTGCCGCCCTGGCTGCCTGGGCACTGAGCGTCCTGACGGCACTGGACTTGCGCTCGCTGACACTGGGCATGATGCCAGGCGGGATTGCCGAAATGAGCTTGACCGCAGAGACACTGCAGCTGTCGGTGCCGCTGGTGACGGCACTGCAGGTGATGCGGCTGCTGCTGGTGCTGTTCCTGGCCGAGCCGTTGTTCCGCGCGTGGAACGCCAGGCCTCGATGAACGCGGCGCCCGGCGAGCGGCGAACCCGCTGGCCAGGCGCTGCGCCAGTCCACATGACTACAACGGCGGCAACGCCCAGTTGATCGGCGCCAACCCGCGCTGCTCGAGGAAGCTGTTGGTGCGGCTGAAGTGCCCGCAGCCGAGAAAGCCGCGGTAAGCCGACAACGGTGACGGGTGCACCGACTTCAGCACCAGGTGCTTGGTGCCATCGATCAGCTTCTGCTTGCTCTGCGCATGGGCGCCCCACAGCAGGAACACCACGTGCGGGCACTGCTCGCTGACGACCTGGATGATCCGGTCGGTAAAGTGCTCCCAGCCTTTCTTGGCATGCGAGGCCGCATTCGCGCGCTCGACCGTCATGGTGGTGTTGAGCAGCAGCACGCCTTGCTCGGCCCAGCTTTGCAGGTAGCCGTGGCTGGCGATCGGGATGTTCAGGTCCCGCTGCAACTCTTTGTAGATATTGACCAGCGACGGCGGCGTGGCCACCCCGGGTTGCACCGAGAAGCACAAGCCGTGCGCCTGGCCAGGCCCGTGGTAAGGGTCCTGGCCGAGGATCACCACTTTCACCTGTTGCAGCGGTGTCGAGTTGAGCGCGTTGAAGATCAGCGGCCCTGGCGGGTAGATCTGCTTGCCGGCAGCGTACTCGCTACGCAGGAACTCGCGCAGCTGATGCATGTAGGGCTGGTCGAACTCACCGCGCAACGCGGCCTTCCAGCTGGGTTCGAG
Source organism: Pseudomonas sp. NBRC 111127 (assembly GCF_001320345.1). NCBI lineage: Bacteria > Pseudomonadati > Pseudomonadota > Gammaproteobacteria > Pseudomonadales > Pseudomonadaceae > Pseudomonas > Pseudomonas sp. NBRC 111127. The sequence continues at coordinate 5,347 of NZ_BCBD01000029.1, forward strand.
TTTGATACGGTCGTCGTCAGTCATGGGGCCTTCCATAAACAATGGCGCGACACTAGGTAAGCCCTACCCGCTTGTCAAACGATCCGACCGACGACCGGCATGATTGGCCAGGCAAGCCATACTTGGGCCATGACTTGCGCGAGGTAGTCCATGACCATTCATTGCGAGGTGCTTACCGGCGCCGATGGCGCCCGCATGGGCATCGCCACCCTCGATGCGCCCATGGCGCTCAATGCCCTGACCCTGCCGATGATCGAGGCGCTGGGCGACCAGCTGCAGGCGTGGGCGCGCGACCCCGGGGTGGTCTGCGTGCTGTTGCGTGGCAGCGGCGCCAAGGCATTCTGCGCGGGGGGTGATGTGCGCGCGCTGGCCCAGGCTTGCCGCGATCAACCTGGCAGCGTGCCAGCGCTGGCCGCCACCTTCTTCGCCGCCGAATACCGCCTGGACTACAGCCTGCACACCTACCCCAAACCGTTGCTGTGCTGGGGGCATGGCCATGTTCTGGGCGGCGGCATGGGGTTACTGCAAGGCGCCAACGTGCGCATTGTCACACCCAGCAGCCGTTTGGCCATGCCAGAGGTCAGCATCGGCTTGTACCCGGACGTGGGCGCCAGCTGGTTCCTGGCCCGGCTGCCAGGCAAACTGGGGCTGTTCCTTGGCCTGACCGGCGCCCCGCTCAACGCCCGCGATGCCCTGGACCTGGGTTTGGCCGACCGCTTCCTGGGTGAGCACCAGCAAGAAACCCTGGTCGATGAGCTGCTGCAACTGAACTGGCAGGAACACACCGCGTTGCAGCTCAACAGCCTGCTCAAGGCCGAACAGCACCGCGTGTGTGCCGAATTACCGGCCGCTCAATGGTTGCCGCGCCGGGCAGTGATCGACGCGTTGCTCGATGTTGCCGATGCGGCTGCCGCATGGCGCGCGCTGGAAAACCTGAAGCACCATGACGAACCATTGCTGGCCGACGCCGGCCAACGACTGCAGCAAGGCTGCCCGCTGACCGCCCATCTGGTTTGGGAGCAGATTCGCCGGGCGCGACACCTGTCACTGGCGCAAGTGTTGCAGATGGAGTACTGCATGAGCCTGAACTGCTGCCGCCACCCGGAGTTCAGTGAAGGGGTACGCGCCCGCCTGCTGGACAAGGACAACCAGCCGCGCTGGCACTGGCCGGATGTGGCGCAGGTGCCGGCAGCGGTGGTTGAGGCGCACTTCGCCAAGGTGTGGGAGGGCAGTCACCCGCTGGCGGACCTGGGTTAGTGCAGTGGCTGCCTAGCGCTGCCATTGCCCCTGCCCGCGCGGCCCATCACCTGGCCCACCGCCATTGCCTGGCCCATTGGATTGCCAGCCGCCCCGCGGGTAGCGCTGGCTGCCATCGCGGTAGTCGTGCCGGTCCCGGTCACCCCGGTAGTCATCACGCTGGCGGTTGCCATAGTCATGGCGCGGGTTTCCGTGCCACTGGGTCACCGGCGGGCGTGGCTGCGGCCGGTAGTTGGGTGCGGGCTGATAGCGGTAACGCGGGGCGGGCTGGTAGTAGTAGCGTGGTGCCGGCTGGTAGTAGTAGCGTGGCTGCGGCGCCACGTAGTAACGGTCATAACGATAGTACCCGGGCGCTGCATAGCGGTCGCTGGTGTAATAGTCGGAGCGGTAGTAGCTGCCACTCTCGTAGTAAGGCGCGCAGGCGGAAGTCATCGACCCCAGCAGGGCGATCAACAGGATTCGATAGGACATGGCGGCCTCCTGGACCGCTGGAGTGCCCGCACAGCGGCGCTGTCGGGCGTCGATGCGAAATGTGTTCACCGACATTGAATAAGACACCGGTAACAAGGTGCAGTGCCATTCCTGCAATAATTTGATACAGCTGCCCGGGCACCGAAAAACTTGCAGTCATTTCAGGGCCACCTCACTAGAATGGGCGGCTCGGCACACATCATGGGAAGATCATGCCTTTACGTTCCACCCTGTTTTCGCAGCGTTCGCTGATCTTCACCCTCCTGTTGCTGCTGGCCTGCGGCTTTCTCGCCACCTCGCTGCTCAGTTACTTCGCTTCGCGCAGCGCTATCCGTGACGGCATCATCAATACCGAGTTGCCGCTGACCTCCGACACGGTCTACTCGGAAATCCAGAAAGACCTGATTCGCCCGGTACTGATCGCCTCGATGATGGCCCAGGACACGTTTCTGCGCGACTGGGTGCTGTCCGGCGAGCAGGACACTGCACGCATGACCCGCTACCTGGGCGAGATCATGGGCAAGCAGGACACCTTCACCTCATTTTTCGTATCCGACCGCACCCTGACCTACTACCAGGCCAAGGGGGTGCTCAAGCATGTCGACCCTGGTGCCTGGCGCGACGCCTGGTACTTCCGCCTGCGTGACCTCAAGGCACCTTATGAGATCAACGTCGACTTCGACATGGCCAACCATGACAGCCTGACCGTATTCATCAACTATCAGGTGCATGACTATCAGCAACGCTTCATCGGCGCCGCCGGTGTCGGCCTGAGCGTATCGTCGGTGGTCAAGCTGATCGACCGCTACCAACAACGCTACCAGCGCGCGGTGCTATTCACCGACGCCAAGGGCAAGGTGCTGCTGACCGGCTCGGCAGGCGGCCCGCATGGCCTACAGGTGGGCCAGCAGCTCAGTGCCAACCCCGAGCTGCAAAACCTGCTGGCCGAACGGCGGGTACCCAGCGAAGGCAGCCACGAGTACCGTGACAGCGACCAGCACAGCCACTTCCTCAACGTGCGCCAGTTGCCTGAACTGGACTGGTACCTGCTGGTGGACAAACGGGAAACCGGCGCGCTCGATCGCATCCGTCACTCGCTGTACCTGAACCTGGCAATCTGCGCCATGATCACCCTGGTGGTACTGGCACTGGTACACGCCATGGTCCGCCGCCATCAGGCCAGCACAGAGGCCATGGCGACCCTCGACAGCCTCACCGGCCTGCTCAACCGGCGCAGCTTCGACCTGCTGGCTGCCCAGGCCCTGCGCGAAGCCCAGCGCGACAATGGCCCGCTGGTGGCATTGCTGTTCGACCTGGACCACTTCAAGGCGTTGAACGATACCCATGGCCACCTGGCAGGCGACGAAGTGCTGCGCCAGTTCGCCAATGTGCTGCAAAGCAGCCTGCGCCAGTCGGATATACTGTGCCGCTGGGGTGGCGAGGAATTCATCGTGCTGCTGCGTGAAGCCGAGGGTCGGCACGTCATCGAGGTGGCGGAAAAGATCCGCCAGCGCACCGAACAGCTGACCTTCAGCTACGACGACCAGCCACTGCGCCTGACCACCAGCATCGGCCTGAGCAGCCTGCGACCGGGGGATACCCTGCACACCCTGCTGACCCGCGCCGACCGTGCCCTTTATCGTGCCAAACAGGCTGGCCGCAACCGTGTCTGTAGCGAAACCCCATGACTGATCAGCAACACTGCCCCGCTTGCGGCGCGCTCAACCACTGCAGCCTGGCCGACCCACGCCGCGCCACCCAGGCCTGCTGGTGCTACGGTGTCACCATCGACCCGAGCGTGCTCCAGGCACTGCCCGCCGCGCTGCGGGACAAAGCCTGCCTGTGCCCGCGCTGCGCCGCCGTTGAAGACCAACTCCAATCACGCCCTTCCAGCTGACGCCAAGCCATGCGCCTCGATCGTTTCCTTGCCAACCTGCCCCACTGCAACCGTCAGCAAGCCCGGCTGATGCTGGCCCAGCGCCGTGTGCGCCTGGATGGCCAGGTCATCAGCGACCCGCTGGCCGAGGTGCGGGAGTTCAGCCGGGTGCAACTGGACGAGCAGTTGCTGCAGGCTGGCCGCCCGGCGCGCTACCTGATGCTGCACAAGCCGGCCGGCTGCGTGAGCGCGACCCACGACCCACAGCACCCCACTGTGCTCGAGCTGTTGCCGGCGGCGCTGCGTGCTGACCTGCACATCGCCGGGCGCCTGGACTTCAACACCACCGGCCTGATGATCCTGACCAACGATGGCCAATGGTCACGACGCCTGACCCAGCCAGCGACCAAGCTGCCCAAGCAGTACCTGGTGGAAACCGAGGACGAGATTGCCGAGCACTATGTGGCCAAGTTCCGTGAAGGCTTCTACTTCGCCTTTGAGAACCTCACCACCCAGCCCGCCCAGCTGGACATTCTAGGGCCGCGCCAGGCGCGGCTGGCGATTGTCGAAGGGCGCTATCACCAGGTCAAACGCATGTTCGGGTTTTTCGACAACAAGGTCGTGGGGCTGCACCGGGAGAGCATGGGGGCGATCCGGCTCGACCCGGGGTTGGCGCCCGGGGCCTTTCGGCAACTCACGCCGGAAGAAATAGGCACCGTCTAGCCCGCCCGCGAACTCACGCAACCTACCGCTGAGCGCTCGCCATACGACCGCTCAGCGCCAAACGTCACAATTAAGCCCGAACGGCACTTGCAGGATCCCCGCCCCCCTGCTTGAATCCCAATCGTCAGTCTGCATGTGACCGCTAAGTCACGATCGTAGACCCAGACACTTTTTGTCGGCCACCCAGGGCCTAGATGCCTTGGGGCACGGCAGATTGCCCGCCATACAACAACACCGTCGACGCAAGTGCCAAGGATCGACACAGGGCCCCGGTTACTCTTCAGGCGAATGCCTACCTGTCATAAAGAACGTGCACCCTGATGTCCTGTTTCGGGAATGCGCTCGCTTTGGGCCAGTGGCTTGAGTGTTCGGCCAAGCCGCCGCCAAAAGTGAACAACCCGTTGCCGCGACAAGCCACCAGGTGACGCGAATACCCTTTTTGCGCCAGGAGTCGATGACATGAGGCCAGAAATCGCTGTACTTGATATTCAAGGTCAGTATCGGGTTTACACGGAGTTCTATCGCGCGGATGCGGCTGAGAATACGATCATCCTGATCAACGGCTCGCTGGCCACCACAGCCTCGTTCGCCCAGACGGTGCGCAACCTGCACCCGCAGTTCAATGTCGTCCTGTTCGACCAGCCCTACGCGGGCAAATCCAAACCGCACAACCGCCACGAACGGCTGATCAGCAAGGAGACCGAGGCGCATATCCTCCTTGAACTGATCGATCACTTCCAGGCCGACCACGTGATGTCGTTCTCGTGGGGCGGTGCCAGCACGCTACTGGCACTGGCGCACCAGCCGCGGTATGTGAAGAAGGCCGTGGTGAGTTCGTTCTCGCCGGTGATCAATGAACCAATGCGCGACTACCTGGCGCGCGGTTGCCAGTACCTGGCCGCCTGCGACCGCTATCAGGTGGGCAACCTGATCAACGACACCATCGGCAAGTACCTGCCGTCGCTGTTCAAGCGGTTCAACTACCGGCACGTCAGCAGCCTGGACAGCCACGAATACGCGCAGATGCACTTCCACATCAACCAGGTGCTGCAACATGACCTGGCACGGGCACTGGAGGGCGCGCGCGCTATCGATATTCCGGTGTTGTTCATCAATGGTGAACGCGACGAGTACACCACGGCCGCAGATGCACGGCAGTTCGGCAAACACGTGGGGCGCAGCCAGTTTGGGGTTATCCGCGGTGCAGGGCACTTTCTGGACATGGAGACCAAGGCCGCCTGCGAGGACACCCGCAATGCCATGCTGGGCTTCCTCAAGCCAACCCTGCGTGAAGCCCGGCAACGTTACCAGCCGCTGCAACAGGGGCAGCATGCACTGGCTATCTGAGCAACTCGGCGCCTTGGTGCGGATACCCGCCGGCATGGGGCGCCGACACGCTTTTTTTATAACGTGGGCTTCTATTTCCCGCAGGGTTCTGGTAAAAAGTGCGGCGTAAGGCGGGTATAGTTTAGTGGTAAAACGAAAGCTTCCCAAGCTTTAGTTGAGGGTTCGATTCCCTCTACCCGCTCCACATTGCATTCCCCCGCATGGCGTTCCGGCAACGTCATCGCTGTCAAAAGGAGCGTTCGCTCCTTTTTTCGTTTCTGCCAATCGCTTCGATCTGCTGCTTTCGATGATCAGCAGCATGGCCAATTGCCTGTCGATCCGTTTCAATGCGCCCAGGGTTTCGTGAAACATTTCGAAAGGACGACGCATGTTGCTCTCCCGCTGGCTACCGGGCCTTGCCAACCTGCTGCACTACCGCCGCGAATGGCTGCACGCCGACCTGCAGGCAGGGCTGTCGGTGGCAGCCATCCAGATCCCGATTGCCATCGCCTACGCCCAGATCGTGGGCCTGCCGCCGCAGTACGGCCTGTACGCCTGTGTGCTGCCGATGATGGTCTATGCGCTGATCGGGAGCTCGCGCCAGTTGATGGTCGGCCCCGACGCGGCTACCTGCGCCATGATTGCCGGGGCCGTGGCGCCGCTGGCCCTGGGCGATCCGCAACGCACTGCCGAGCTGTCGGTCATCGTCACCGTGCTGGTCGGTGTCATGCTGATTGCCGCTGGCCTGGCGCGGGCCGGGTTCATCGCCAGCTTCTTCTCGCGGCCGATTCTGATCGGCTACCTCAACGGTATCGGCCTGAGCCTGATCGCCGGGCAGTTGTCCAAGGTGGTGGGGTTCAGCATCGAGGGCGACGGTTTCATCCTCAGCCTGATCAACTTCCTCCAGCGCCTGGGCGAAATCCACGGGTTGACGTTGTGCATCGGCCTGGCCGCACTGGGCCTGCTGATCTGGCTGCCACGCCGCTACCCGCGCCTGCCGGCCGCGCTAACGGTGGTGGCGCTGTTCATGCTGCTGGTGGGTCTGTTCGGCCTCGACCGCTTCGGCGTCGCCATCCTCGGCCCGGTGCCGGCCGGCATCCCGCAACTGGCCTGGCCACACAGCAACCTGGCAGAAATGAAAAGCCTGCTGCGCGACGCCCTGGGTATCGCCACGGTCAGTTTCTGCAGCGCCATGCTCACCGCGCGCAGTTTCGCTGCCCGGCATGGCTACGCCATCAACGCCAACCACGAGTTCGTGGCGTTGGGCGTGAGCAATCTGGCCGCCGGGGTTTCCCAGGGTTTTGCCATCAGCGGTGCCGACTCGCGCACGGCCGTCAACGACATGGTCGGGGGCAAAAGCCAGCTGGTCGGCATCGTCGCCGCCCTGGTGATCGCCTTGATCCTGCTGTTTTTCACCGCCCCCATGGCGTGGATCCCTCAGGCCGCGCTGGGCGCGGTGCTGCTGATGGCTGGCTGGGGGCTGATCGATATCAAGTCATTGGGCCACATTCGGCGCCTGAGCCGTTTCGAATTCTGGCTGTGCCTGATGACCACCGTGGGGGTGCTGGGGCTGGGCGTGTTGCCCGGCATCGTGTTTGCCGTGACCTTGGCGATACTGCGCCTGCTGTACAGCATCTACCAGCCTACCGACGCCGTGCTCGGCTGGCTGCCGGGCACCGAAGGCCAGGTCGACATTCGCAAGTTCAAGGATGCGCGGACGGTGCCCGGCCTGGTGGTCTACCGTTTTGACGACGCAATCCTGTTCTTCAATGCCGACTACTTCAAGATGCGCCTTCTCGAGGCGGTGCAAGGTGAGGCCCAGCCCAAGGCCGTGTTGTTCGATGCCGAGGCCGTGACCAGTATCGATGTCAGCGGCATGGCCGCATTGCGTGAAGTGCGCGATACCCTGGCCGCGCAGGGCATTTTCTTCGCCATCGCCCGTGCCCGCGGCAGCTTTCTGCGCATGCTGGTGCGCTCGGGCATGGCGCGCGAGATGGAGGACAAATTGCTGTTCGGTTCTGTGCGCGCCGGCATCCGGGCCTACCGGGTATGGCGTAACCGTAAGCGCAGCGTGCCGACGGCCAGGCAGGGTTGATACCCCTTGCCCCCGCCTGACATGCTAAAGTCGCCCCGCGCCCGCACCACCAATGGACCCAGCATGCCTGCACTCGACGCCCCTCTCCTGCCCTGGCCGGAACTTGCCGCCCGCCACCCCTGCGATGCCCTGCTGCTGGGTAACGGCGCCAGCCGCGCAGTGTGGAAGCCGTTCGGCTATTTCTCGCTGTTCGAGGAGGCGCAACGCGCCGGTCGCAAGAAAGGCCTGGCGATCAGCGACCAGGCCTTGTTCAAGTCGTTGGGCACGGAGCTGTTCGAACCGGTGCTCAGCGCGCTCAACACCACCGTGCGCGCCAATGCTGCGCTCGCCATCAACTCCACTGCGCCGCTCAACCGCTATTACTCGATCAAGGAAGCGCTAATCCACGCCGTGCGCACCGTGCATCTGCCCTGGCGGCTGATGCCCCCGGCAACCCTGGCCGTGCTCAATCAGGCCTTGCGTGGCTATCGCAGCGTCTACACCAGCAACTACGACCTGCTGCTGCCTTGGGCCCTGCAACATGCCCCGCAGGGCTTCGCCGACCTGTTCGACGAGCAGGGTTACTTCGATGTGCGCCGGCGCAGCATCGAGGGTACCCGGGTGATGCACCTGCACGGTGGCTTGCACCTGCTCAAGCAACCCGACGGCACCACCCGTCAACGCAGCGCCGAGAGCGCCGAGCTGCTGGAAGGTTTTGCCGTGAACATTCCCGGTGAGGTGCCGCTGTTCGTCAATGAAGACCGCAGCGACGAGAAACTACGCGCCATCCGCCACTCGGACTACCTGAGCTGGTGCCTGGGGCAGCTGGCCCAGGAACACCGTGGCCTGTGCCTGTTCGGCCAGCACCTGGACAGCACTGACCAGCACCTGCTCGACGCCATTCGAATGGCCGGGCCCAAGCACCTGGCGATCGCCATTCGGCCGTTGAGTGAAGCGTCGGTGATCAACCAGAAGCAGCATTTCGTCGATCGCCTGGGCGCCATGCCGGGCACGTCACTGCACTTCTTCGATGCCACGACCCATCCACTGGGGCAGGCATCGCTGTCTATCGAAGCCGTGGCCACCCGAGGTTGAGGCCAGCCTCAGGCGCCTGTTGAAGGGGCCAGGTCTGGCTCGCCAAGCACGCGTTCGTATGCTTTGGACACGTTAACGGCCATTGCCATGCGCGCAAGCTCCAACGTGCTCTTGCCGATCGGGTAGCTCCCTCGCGCCTGCAGCCATGGCAACACATCGGCCAGGTGCCACAGAGCGGTGCTGCCATCATGCACGGGTACTGGGAAGCTACCTGCATGGGCGAGCATCAATTTGCGCATGTTCTGCCGAGATACACCGATGAGTTCCGCCACGTCGCTGAGCCCGACCAGATCGGGGGTCGCTTCGATCAGGCGAGCGCCTGGAACCGCTCTGGCAACATCACTCAATGCGCTCTCGATGGCCTGCCTGGCAGATGTCGCCTGGCGAGTGAATGCCAATGCCAGACGCCCAGGTTGACCTACACCAGCCAATGCATCATCACATCCGTACTGAGCCAGGCGCTCCAGCAACGCATCGATATCTTCGTTCCCGCTCAGCTGATACCTGAGAGTGAACTCATACTCCATCGCTACTCCTCCTTGGGGGTACACATTGCCAGCCTGTCAGCCGAACAGTGATCAACCACACGCCTCAACTGTCGCGCTAAATTACCGGCGTTACGTGGCGTGCTCCATATGCTGGTAATGCAATACTCCCCGCATCGACAGTCGGCATCGTTGAAAGGGCAATACATTTTTCCCCAACAATGTCCCCCGCCTACCGCAACTCTCCATCCCTTTGATTCCGCGTGCCTCAAGGCCAGTTCGACCTCTTTCCTGGCATGACTGGGGCGGGCCATCAGCTTTTCTCCAGTGTGGACTTACTGCTCATGGGTTGTCAAATGACAACCCGGCTAACTGACTACTGAGCACGTCACACTACAGAAACGCTGATCAGAGAACTCCTTGAAAGGCACGGCTAGGAAATGCCCTACAAGCATTACCGATCAAGGGCAAAGGAATTCTGTAGGGATGGTAGGGATACGCGCCCGCTCAGAGCAGCCCGTCGCACCGCAACAGCGTCTCCAGGCAATGCTCCTGCACCCCATAGAACGCCTTGAGCTGGGCGATTTTCTCCAGCAGCGCACGGTTGTCGCCCGGCTGGCGCCGCTTCGCCGCAAGAATCATCTTGTTCTTGTTGGTGTGCTCCAGGGAGATGAATTCGAATACCTTGGTCTCATAACCACAGGCCTCCAAGTACAGCGCCCGCAAGCTGTCCGTGAGCATTTCGGCCTGCTGGCCCAGGTGCAGGCCGTATTGCAGCATTGGCTGCAGCAGGCCCGGGCTGTGCAGTTGCGGGCGGATCTGCTTGTGGCAGCACGGCGAACACATGATGATCGCGGCATTGCTGCGGATGCCGGTATGGATGGCATAGTCGGTGGCGATGTCACAGGCATGCAGGGCGATCATCACCTCGATGGCGTCGGGCACCACGCTGCGCACGTCACCACACTGGAACTCCAGGCCCGCATGCTGCAGCCGCACCGCGGCGGCGTTGCACAGGTCGACCATGTCCTGGCGCAGTTCAACCCCGGTCACCTGCGCTTCGCGGCCCAACGTATTGCGCAGGTAATCATGCATGGCGAAGGTCAGGTAGCCCTTGCCCGAGCCAAAGTCGGCCACCCGCAGTACCTGCTGTGCCGGCACCGGGGCGGTGGCCAGGGCGTGGTCGAAGACCTCGATGAACTTGTTGATCTGCTTCCACTTGCGCGACATGGACGGGATAAGTGCCCCCTGCGCGTCGGTTACGCCAAGATCGCGCAGGAATGGGCGCGACAGCTCCAGGTAGCGTTTTTTCTCACGGTCATGGCCACTGGCGGGCGCGGCCTCGCGCGGGGCTTGTGCGCCATGGCGCTGAAGCATCGGCTTGCCCTTCTTGCTGAAGGTCAGCTGTACTTCGCCGTCGGCATCGAAGAGGTGGGCGTTACGGAAGCTGCCCGGCAGCAACTCGGCCACCAGCGTCAAGGCATCGTCCAGGGCCAGGTTGCGGGTGATGTCTCGGGTCTGGTGACGGTAGACCAGCGACAGGCAGGGCTGGCCCTTGACCTGCAGCGGCTTGGCGATGATTCGTTGCAGGGTCTGGTCGGCACCGACATGGCGCGCCAGCACCAGCTTGCTTAACGTGCCGCCCTGCAGGGCAGCGTTCAGCAGGTCGAGGAACTGGGCGAGTGCGTCCGGCGCGGCGGAAGCGGAATGACTGGCGGGCATGGACAAAGGGGCCTTGGGTAGCGGAACGCTCATTCTACCGTGTGCCGTGCGGCCAGGCATACCTTGGCCACCCACGGCCGCGTCACGCCCAGGCCAGGCGCTGCATAGCTTGTGGCAAACACCTGCCGCAAGCGCGACGCGGCCTGTGTGGGAGCGGGCGAGCCCGCGAAGAACCCAACGCGGTGGCTGGCACCGGCTACGCCGGTGTTCGCGGGCGCGCCCGCTCCCACATGGGCCCGGCTGAATCAACAAGTTATGTATTGTTCAATAGGAGCTGACGATGGGCTGCACAGCAGCCCCTAACTGCCTGCCCTTATCCAAGTGCGCGCCTGCATGCTGCCTCAGTCGAGAATCACCAGGCGGTTTGGCAGCTCGTTACGCGCATGGGTCGGTGGCACCAGCTCGCTCAGTAACTCGCCGCAGGCCTCGATGCATTCGACAAAACCCTGCAGGGTCCGCCCCTGGCGCACCTGTTCGGCAAACCGGCTGACGAGTGCCGCCCGAGCGCTGGCATCCAGGCAGTGCTCAATGCCGCGGTCAACCAGTATTTCCACATGCCGCTCCGCCTCGCTGACGAAAATCAGCACCCCCGTGCCAGCCGCCGTGCGCTGCAGGTTCAGCTCGCGAAATTGCTGGTGCGCCAGGCGCGAAGCACGCCAGCGGCGCAGCACCCGGGGGATCAGCCAGCCGGCCAGGCGCGGGCTGCGCAGCAGCAGGCACAAGCCGACAAACAGCAGCATGTTGGCCACCAACAAGCCACGCACGCCCGGCCAGCCCAGCAGCCACTGCAGCAGGCCCGGCACGGCCAGTGCCAGCACGGCAGCCCAGAGCAGCGGCCAATACGCATAGTCGTCGGCACGCCGCGCCAGTACCGTCACCAGTTCGGCATCGGTGTGCCGCTCGGCACGGGCTATGGCTTCGGCAATCTGCCGCTGATCATACTCGTCAAAAGGGGTCATGCCGTCGGTCTCTGAGCTTTCTTATAGTTGTTGTCCCGGCATACGGGGCTTCGTCCGCGGGTGACATATTCAGGCATAATCGGCCGCTGGAAGCATTGCCTGCAAATCGTACAACAATAGCCGCCTGAAAACTTCGGCCGCGCGCGTACCACCCTGGATACGGCAGAGGCCCCACAACGGAACTGATGATGAAACTGTCTTTGCTGGGCCTGGCCATGGGCCTTGCCAGTCAGGCGGCCCTCGCCGCCACCTCCGCCCCGCCCCTGCAAGACAAGCAGGCCTTCATCGACCATCTGGTCAGCCAGATGACCGAAGCCGAGAAAATAGGCCAACTGCGCCTGATCAGCATCGGCCCGGAAATGCCGCGCGACAAGATTCGCGAGGAAATCGCCGCTGGCCGCATTGGCGGTACCTTCAATTCCCGCACCGCGCCGGAAAACCGGCCGATGCAGGATGCGGCCATGCGCAGCCGCCTGAAAATCCCGATGTTCTTCGCCTACGACACCGTCCACGGCGAGCGCACGATTTTCCCGATCGGCCTGGGCATGGCCGCCACCTGGGACATGGACGCGGTGGCCAAAGTGGGCCGCACCGCCGCCATCGAAGCCTCGGCCGACGCCCTGGACATGACCTTCGCCCCCATGGTCGATATTGCCCGCGACCCCCGCTGGGGCCGCACCAGTGAAGGTTTCGGCGAGGATACCTACCTGACCTCGAAGATCGGCCAGGTCATGGTGCGCTCGTTCCAGGGCAGCAGCCCGGCCAACCCCGACAGCATCATGGCCATCGTCAAGCACTTTGCCTTGTACGGTGCAGTAGAGGGCGGGCGCGACTACAACACGGTCGATATGAGCCTGCCGAAAATGTACAACGATTACCTGCCGCCCTACCGCGCCGCACTCGATGCCGGTGCCGGGGGCGTCATGGTGGCGCTGAACTCGATCAACGGTGTGCCGGCCACCTCCAACACCTGGCTGATGAACGACCTGCTGCGCAAGGAGTGGGGCTTCAAGGGTGTGACCATCAGCGACCACGGCGCCATCCAGGAACTGATCCGCCATGGCGTCGCCCGCGACGGCCGCGAAGCCGCCAAGCTGGCTATCAAGGCCGGCATCGACATGAGCATGAACGACACCCTGTACGGCCAGGAACTGCCAGGCCTGCTGAAGTCTGGCGAGGTGAGCCAGCACGAACTGGACCAGGCCGTGCGCGAAGTGCTGGGGGCCAAATACGACATGGGCCTGTTCAAGGACCCGTACGTGCGCATTGGCAAGGCCGAAACCGACCTGAAAGACTACTACGGCAGCGACCGCCTGCACCGCGAAGCCGCCCGTGACGTGGCACGTCGCAGCCTGGTGCTGCTGGAAAACCACAACCAGACCCTGCCGCTGAAAAAAACCGGCACCCTCGCACTGGTCGGGCCCCTGGCCGATGCCCCGATCGACATGATGGGCAGCTGGGCCGCCGACGGCAAACCGGCGCATTCGGTCACCGTGCGCGAAGGCCTGCGCCGCGCCGTGGAAGGCAAGGCCAAACTGGTCTACGCCAAAGGCTCCAACATCACCGGCGACAAGGCCATCCTCGATTACCTGAATTTCCTCAACTTCGACGCCCCGGAAATCGTCGACGATCCGCGCCCCCCTGCGGTGCTCATCGATGAAGCGGTCAAGGCTGCGCAACAAGCCGACGTGGTAGTGGCCGTGGTTGGCGAGTCCCGCGGCATGTCCCACGAATCGTCGAGCCGCACCACCCTGGAAATTCCTGCCAGCCAGCGTGAACTGATCAAGGCCTTGAAGGCGACCGGCAAGCCACTGGTACTGGTGCTGATGAACGGCCGCCCGCTGTCGATCAGCTGGGAACGTGAACAGGCCGATGCCATTCTCGAAACCTGGTTCGCCGGCACCGAAGGCGGCAATGCCATTGCCGACGTGCTGTTCGGTGACTACAACCCGTCCGGCAAGCTGGCCATCACCTTCCCGCGCTCGGTCGGGCAGATCCCGATGTACTACAACCACACCCGTATCGGCCGGCCGTTCACGCCAGGCAAACCCGGCAACTACACCTCGCAGTACTTCGAAGAGCCCAACGGCCCGCTGTACCCGTTCGGCTACGGCCTGAGCTACAGCAGCTTCGAGCTGTCGGGCCTGACGCTGTCGGCCAACAACCTCAAGCGCGGCGACACGCTGCAAGCCAAGGTCACGGTGAAGAACACCGGCAAGCTGGCAGGCGAGACCGTGGTGCAGTTGTACCTGCAGGATGTCTCGGCATCGATGAGCCGCCCGGTCAAAGAGCTGAAGAACTTCCAGAAACTGATGCTCAAGCCCGGTGAGACGCGCACCTTGAGCTTCCGCATCAGCGAGGAAGACCTGAAGTTCTACAATGGCCAGTTGCAGCGGGTTGCCGAGCCCGGGGAGTTCAATGTCCAGGTCGGGCTCGATTCCCAGGCGGTGCAGCAGCAGAGTTTTGAATTGCTGTAACTGAACGGTCGCCTGTACCGGCCCTTTCGCGGGCTTGCCCGCTCCCACAGGTACTCACGCGTGGGGGCGGGCAAGCCCGGGTAAGGGCCAGCCCCGATGTCCCAATGACCCGGATCCGCGCCATGCCCTTTTCCTTTCGCGCCCTGCGGCTGGGGCTGATTACCCTGCTGATCCTGCTAGGCACTGCCCTCAGTGCCGGTTGGGCGATGCACCAGGCCAAGCGCCAGGCCATGGAAAACGACGCACAACGTGCCCACCAGCAACTGGGCTTGTACGCCAATAGCCTGCATACGCTGATCGACCGCTACCGGGCCCTGCCAGCCGTGCTGGCGCTGGACCCGGAACTGATCGACGCCCTGCGCGGCCCGGTCAGCGAGACGGTACAAGGCGCCTTGAACCGCAAGCTCGAACGTATCAACGGTGCGGCCAACTCTTCGACCCTCGAACTGCTCGACCGCACCGGCCTGGCCGTGGCAGCCAGCAACTGGCGGCTACCCAGCACCTACGTCGGCTCCAACTACGGCTTTCGCCCCTACTTCAAGCAAACCCGCAGCCAGGGTACGGGCCGCTTCTATGCCGTTGGCGTGACCAGCGGGGTACCGGGGTACTTTCTGGCCAGCGCAGTCAACGACGAACATGGCCGTTTTCTCGGCGCCATGGTGGTCAAGCTGGAGTTCCCGGAGCTGGAACGCGAATGGCGCCAGGGCAGCGATATCCTGCTGGTCAGCGATGCCCGCGGCATCACCTTCATTGCCAACCAGGACGGCTGGCGCTACCGCGAGCTGCAGCCACTGAGCGGCGCCGACCGTGCCGAACTCGCCGAAACACGCCAGTACGACAAGCAGCCGCTGGTGCCGCTGCACCATCAGGTGCTCACGCGCTTCGCTGCCAACAGCACCCTCAGCCGCGTGCAAGGCCCCGACGGCAGCGCCGAGTACCTGTGGGAAAGCCTGCCGCTGGCAGGCGAAGGCTGGACCTTGCACCTGCTGCGCAAGCCGCAGGTGGCGGCAGACGGCCGCAATGCCGCCCTCGGCGCTGCTGCCGTATGGTTGAGCCTGGTGTTCGCGGCGTTGTTCATCAGCCAGCGCCTGCGCCTGGCACGCCTGCGCCAGCGCAGCCGGGAAGAGCTCAAGCGCCAGGTCGAGGAACGTACCCGCGAGCTGCGTACCGCCCAGGAGGGCCTGGTGCAATCCGCCAAACTGGCCGCGCTGGGCCAGATGTCGGCGGCCATGGCCCACGAAATCAACCAACCGCTGACAACCCAGCGCATGCAACTGGAAACCGTGCGCCTGTTGCTCGACAATGGCCGGCCTGCCGAAGCGCGGCAGGCACTCGAGCCGCTGGAACAGATGCTCACGCGCATGGCCGCGCTCACCAGTCACCTCAAGACCTTCGCCCGTAACAGCCCGATGGGCTTGCGCGAGCGCCTGGACCTGGCCACCGTGGTCGATCAGGCACTGCACTTGCTGGAAACGCGTATCCGCAGCGAAGAGGTCGAGGTCGCGCTGTACCTCGCACGCCCGGCCTGGGTACGGGGCGATGCCATCCGCCTGGAACAGGTGCTGATCAACCTGTTGCGCAACGCCCTCGACGCCATGGCCGACAAACGCTACAAGCGCCTGGAGATCCGCATCGAAGCCGATGGCGCACGGTGGCGCCTGAGTGTGCTCGACTCCGGTGGCGGCATAGCCGAGGCCGACCTGGCCAAGGTCTTCGACCCCTTCTTCACCACCAAGCCCGTGGGCGAAGGGCTGGGCCTTGGCCTGGCGATCTCCTACGGTATCGTCCATGAGGTCGGCGGCCAGCTGCAGGCCGAGAACCTGTCTGGCGGTGCACGCCTGAGCCTTACCCTGCCCCAAGACCTGGAGCCTGCATGTTGAATTCAGTGATCGTTATCGATGACGAAGCCAGTATCCGCACAGCGGTCGAGCAATGGCTGAGCCTTTCGGGTTTCAACGTGCAGCTGTTTGCCCGCGCCGAAGACTGCCTGAGCCAGCTGCCGAAGCACTTCCCGGGTGTGATCATCAGCGATGTGCGCATGCCCGGTATGGGTGGCCTGCAGCTGCTCGAACGCCTGCAGGCGGACGACCCCGACCTGCCAGTGATCCTGCTGACCGGCCACGGCGATGTCCCCATGGCCGTGGAGGCCATGCGCAATGGGGCCTACGACTTCCTGGAAAAACCCTTCACCCCGCAACATCTGCTGGGCAGCCTGCGGCGGGCTCTGGAAAAACGCCAGTTGGTGCTTGAGAACCGCCGCCTGCACGAGCAGGCGGACCTCAAGTCACGCCTGGAAGGCACGCTGCTGGGCATGTCCCAGGGCCTGCAACTGCTGCGGCGGCAGGTGCTGGACTTGGCCAGCCTGCCGGTCAATGTGCTGATCCGCGGTGAGACAGGCAGCGGCAAAGAACGTGTAGCCCGCTGCCTCCACGATTTCGGGCCACGCGCGGCCAAGCCATTCGTGGCGCTCAATTGTGCGGCCATTCCTGAGGCATTGTTCGAGGCCGAGCTGTTCGGCCATGAGAGCGGCGCCTTCACCGGTGCCCAGGGCAAGCGCGTCGGCAAGCTGGAATATGCCAACGGCGGCACGGTGTTTCTCGATGAAATCGAAAGCATGCCGCTGGCCCAGCAGGCCAAATTGCTGCGGGTGATCCAGGAACAGAAGCTCGAGCGCCTGGGAGCGAACCAGAGTATCAACGTTGACCTGCGCATCATCGCCGCAACCAAGCCCGACTTGCTGGAGGAGGCCCGTGCCGGGCGCTTCCGTGAAGACCTTGCCTACCGCCTGAACGTTGCCGAGTTGCGCCTGGCGCCTTTGCGCGAACGGCGCGAAGACATTCCGCTGCTGTTCGACCACTTCGCCCGCGCTGCTGCCGACCGGCTTGGCCGCGCTGCGCCGCCGCTGTCGGGCGCGCAACTGGCACAACTGCTGGCGCATGACTGGCCAGGTAACGTGCGCGAGCTGGCCAATGCGGCAGAGCGGCACGCATTGGGCCTGGGTTCACCGGGTACCGCGGTGGCCCCTGCCGGGCAATCGCTGAGCGAGCAGATGGAAGCGTTCGAGGCCCAGTGCCTGCGTGCGGCTTTGCGCCAGCATGGGGGCGCGATCAGTGCGGTGATGGAGGCGTTGCAACTGCCGCGGCGAACGCTGAACGAAAAGATGCAGCGGCACGGGTTGTCGCGGGACGATTTTACGGGCCGCTGATAAGCGGAATTCCGCCTATCACTGCCCGGCGATAGGCAAAATACCGCCCATGCACAGCGCTTTCAGCGCCCGGCTCGCAGGCGCGCGGCCGGCGAAATGCCCGCAAAGCGGCCTATTGCCCCGGTTTGGGTCGGCCCGCCCCGGTTTGGCACACCTTCTGCAAATGCTCGTGTCAGCTGCGCCCAGGCGCGCTCCACAACAACAACGAGAAGGTATCCCTGATGGATAACGCCACCTCCCTGCCCGCTGGGGCGGCCGCTGCGCCTGCCGCAGAAAAAACTACCGCCAGCCGCCTGAAGTCGATCTTCAGCGGGTCCATCGGCAACATGGTCGAATGGTACGACTGGTACGTCTACGCCGCATTCTCGCTGTATTTCGCCAAGGCCTTCTTCCCGGCCGGCGACTCCACTGCACAACTGCTCAACACCGCCGCGATTTTCGCCGTTGGCTTTTTGATGCGCCCGATCGGCGGGTGGCTGATGGGCCTTTACGCCGACCGCAAAGGCCGCAAGGCCGCCCTGATGGCCTCGGTACTGCTGATGTGCGCCGGCTCGCTGGTCATCGCCCTGACGCCTGGCTATGAAACCATCGGCTTCGCCGCACCGGTCCTGCTGGTCATCGCCCGCCTGATGCAGGGCCTGTCGGTGGGTGGCGAATACGGCACCTCGGCAACCTACCTCAGCGAAATGGCCAGCAAGGACCGCCGCGGCTTCTTCTCCAGCTTCCAGTACGTGACCCTCATCTCCGGCCAGCTCATCGCCCTGGCAGTGCTGATCGTCCTGCAACAGACCCTGACCACCGAGCAGCTGTATGCCTGGGGCTGGCGCGTCCCCTTCGTGATCGGTGCGCTGTGCGCCGTGGTCGCGCTGTACCTGCGCCGTGGCATGGAAGAAACCGCCTCGTTCACCAAGAAGGAAAAAGCCAAGGAAAGCCTGATGCGCACCCTGCTGCGCCACCCCAAGGAACTGATGACCGTGGTTGGCCTGACCATGGGCGGTACCCTGGCCTTCTACACCTACACCACCTACATGCAGAAGTACCTGGTCAATACCGTGGGCATGAGCATCAGCGACTCGACCACGATCTCGGCCGCCACGTTGTTCCTGTTCATGTGCCTGCAGCCTGTGATCGGCGGTCTGTCCGACAAGATCGGCCGGCGCCCGATCCTGATCGCCTTCGGTGTACTGGGCACCCTGTTCACCGTGCCGATCCTCAGCACCCTGCATACCATCCAGACCTGGTGGGGGGCGTTCTTCCTGATCATGGCAGCGCTGATCATCGTCAGTGGCTACACCTCGATCAACGCGGTGGTCAAAGCTGAACTGTTCCCGACCGAAATCCGCGCCCTTGGCGTGGGCCTGCCCTACGCACTGACCGTTTCGATCTTCGGCGGCACCGCGGAGTACGTGGCGCTGTGGTTCAAGAGCGCGGGCATGGAAAGCGGCTTCTATTGGTACGTCACTGCCTGTATCGCCTGCTCGCTGCTGGTGTACGCGACGATGAAGGACACCAAACAGCACTCACGTATCACCACCGAGTGACCCGGTAAGGCCGTTCTGCAAGGGCGCCCAACGTGCAGGGCGCCTTTTTTATGCCCCCTAATGCCCCATGAGCCGATTAGCTGAGCTATTCGGCTCATGGGATGGGTATGAAAGGCCGTTTACTGGGCAAGCGTGAAAGCATTGACCCGTTACCGCATCAACATTCAGGACATTTCCAGCGCCTGACGCGGTTCACGACGCTGGTACCAGCTGGCCATCAGTACCAGTACCAGCAGCACGCCACCCAGCACGGCCGATGAACCGACCGTGCCGAAGTCCAGCCCGCCCTTCACATGAGGTTTGATCAGGAAGTCGCCCAGAGCGGTACCCAAGGTCAGCGGCAGGATGCCGATCAGCAGGGCCGTACCGGTGGCATAGACCATGCCCAGGGTAGGGTCCATGAAGTCGGACATCGTGGTGCCGACGGTGCTGGTGGACTGAAAAATAGGTAGGTAAGCGATGAAAAAACGTTCATCGGTGATCTGCATCAGGTGTTCTTCTTAATCCCCTATTAATTGCCACCCTTCAGCCTTCACGGGCTGACTGATGAAGGGTGCATGCACCAACCCGTGCCCGGCCAGGCAAACGCCTATACGACGGTTACAGCACCCTGAAAGATCGAATAAGTCGATTATTTAGTGCGTATATTTGCGCTTTTTAATCAGCATATTGGGCATAATATTTAAGTCACGGAAACAAACAACCCACAAACCCCTGGAGCAATGACCATGAAAAACAAACTGATCCTCACCCTGGCCCTATCGGTTTTCGCCACTGGCGCCTTTGCCGAAGATGGTTTCGACCGGACCAATGCCCACACCTTTGCCGCAGCCCAGACCCAGTCGGCCAGCTACGCTGAAGACGGCTTCGATCGCACCGGCGGCCAACGCTTCGCCGAAGACGGCTTCGACCGCACCGGCGGCCAACGCTTCGCCGAAGACGGCTTCGACCGCACCGGCGGCCAACGCTTTGCTGAAGACGGCTTTGATCGCACCGGTGGCCAACGCTTCGCCGAAGACGGCTTCGACCGCACTGGCGGCCAACGCTTTGCTGAAGACGGCTTCGACCGCACCAACGCCAACCGCATCAGCTGATCCCTGCTGCGAGCGCCCAGCCCGGCTTTTGCCGGGCTTGATCATTTGCAGGCAAGCAAAGGCTTGGCACACTAGGCTTCTTGTCTACCAGGAGGTAGGGCCAGTAAGCCCAGCACAATGTATTACTACGAACCCGCCAAAGGCCACGGCCTGCCCCACGACCCCTTCAACGCCATCGTCGGCCCTCGTCCCATCGGCTGGATCTCTTCGCAAGACCGCGAGGGACGCTTGAACCTGGCGCCCTACAGCTTCTTCAATGCCTTCAACTACATCCCGCCGATCATCGGTTTCTGCAGTGTCGGGCGCAAAGACAGCCTGAACAATATCGAGCAGACCGGTGAATTCGTCTGGAACCTGGCCACGCGATCGCTGGCCGAGCAGATGAACCAGAGCTGTGCGCCGGTGGCTGCCGAGGTCAGTGAATTCGAGTTGAGCGGCCTCACCGCCACACCGTCAAGCCTGGTCAAGGTGCCGCGCGTGGGCGAAACCCCAGTCGCGTTCGAGTGCAAGGTCAGCCAGATCGTCCAGCTCAAGCGGGCCGACCAGGCGCTGGTGCCCAGCTGGCTGATTCTTGGGGAAGTGGTGGCTGTGCACATTGCCGACCACCTGCTGAAGAACGGCATCTACGATACCGCGGCAGCCGAACCTATCTTGCGCGGTGGTGGCCCGGCGGACTATTTCGAGCTGGGCAACCTGTTCAAGATGGCCCGCCCGCCGGCCTGATCACCAGACCAGCTCACCCTCAGCGCTAACGCCTTGCAGGCGCTGCAGTTCGGCCGTGGCCGCTTCGTCGGCGGCCACGGCGCCCTTGAACACCTGGCCGTCGAGCACCTTGTGAAAACGCGGCGCGCCGCCCATACCCAGGGCTTTGACTGCGATGGCCGCGTGATAGCCACCACCTTCGGCCGGCACCATCGCCGACACCGCTTCGAACTGCGGGAATTCCCTACGTGCCATGTTGCTCTCTGCCTGCTTGATCATGGCCCGGCATGTTAACCCAAACCCCAGCTAGCGCGCGCCCTGTGGGAGGGGGCCATGCCATCAGTCGAATGTATGCAAGTCCAGGCTGCTGACCACCTGCGCCTGTACCAGCTCACCAAACACCTCCAGCGTGGGCGACGCAAAATAGCCGCTCATCGCCTGTTGGTCCTGCCAACTGCCGCTGAGCAGCCACAGGTCAGCGTCGGCCTGCGAACGCTGTACGCTGAAACTCAGGCAACCCGGCGCACGCAGCGACGGCTCGAGCAGGTCACGCAGGCGCGCGCCAAGCTCCGCCGAGCGCCCGCTGCTGGCACGAATGAACGCAAGATGGGTGACCGGTTGTTTTAGGGCCATTGCACAATCTCCTTGAAGCAAGCGGACGAAAAAGCCAGGCTGCCAAGGTTAGGGGTTCGGCCGCACGACACGTTAGGCCATTACTGCTCGCCGCTTGCCTGATCCTGCGGCGCGGCAGGATCAGGCAAGCGACGTGCAGCTTTCGACTAGCGTCGGCCGTTGCCCAAACCTATGCTGCGACCGTCAGCAGAGGAAAGCATCATGACCATCGCCACGCCCACCGACCCGACCCTGGAACTGCAGCGCCTGGAGCTGGCCGAGCTGATTACCCGCCACGCCGGCGAGCCCCACGGCCCGGCGTCGGCCATCGCGGATCTGTACCTGGTGCGCTACACCGAGAATGTGCGCTCGGTCCCCACCCTGGCGCAACCGGCCTTGTGCATCCTTGCACAAGGCAGCAAAAGCCTGTTTCTGGGTGACGAGCAGTATGCCTACGATCCACTGCACTACATGGTGGTTTCGGTCACCCTGCCGTTGAGCGGCGTGCGGCTCGATGCCAGCCCCGAGCACCCCAGCCTGGGTTTGCGCATGGACCTGGACCCGGCCGAGATCAGCCAGTTGATCGCCGAAAGCGGCCCGATGCTGGTGCCCAACAAGCCATCGGGCCGTGGCCTGTACGTGGATAAAACCGATGCGGCGTTGCTCGACGCCCTGTTGCGGTTGCTGCGCCTGCTGGATAGCCCACGCGACATCTCCATGCTGGCGCCACTGGTCCGCCGTGAGATCCTCTACCGCCTGTTGCGTGGGCCGCAGGGTTATCGGCTGTACGAAATCGCCTTGGCGAACAGCCAGACCCACCGGGTTTGCCAGGCCATCGCCTGGCTAAACAACCACTACCAACAGCCACTGCGTATCGAGGACCTGGCCCGTGAGGTCAACCTCAGCACCTCGACCTTGCACCACCGCTTCAAGGCGGTTACCTCGATGAGCCCGCTGCAGTACCAGAAGCAACTGCGCCTGCAGGAGGCACGGCGGTTGATGCTCAACGACGGGCTCGAGGCGGCGGTGGCGGCCTACCGGGTGGGCTATGAAAGCCCTTCGCAGTTCAGCCGCGAGTACAGCCGGCTGTACGGCGCGCCGCCCATTCGGGATGTGGCTCGGTTGCGGGCCAATGCTGGCTGAAGTTCAGGGTGGCTGTACCGGCCCCATCGCTGGCAAGCCAGCTCCCACAGGGATCGCGTCAGGGCTGTCGATGGTTGTCACAAGTTATGCAGCGCCTGTGAAACCGAGCGCCGCGCGGGCGGCGCTCGATCTCACAGGCGCTGAAGATGCTGGGCTACCATTGCCAGAAACCATAGAATCTCCCACAGGTATGCGCAGGTCCCATGGCCTGTGGTGATCTTGGACTGCCCCCAAGAAATTGGATTGGTGTCCAACTTCTTGGGGGCAGTCCACCCTGTGGGAGCTGGCTTGCCAGCGATAGGGCCGGCACCAGCAACCCAAGACTCAAGGTTCAACCGACAACCGCGCCCTGCCACTGGTGCTGGTCTACCTGGATCAATGTCGGCCCCTTGCGCTCCACCGCCTGCCCCAGCGCCGCCTGCAATTGCGCCACATCCGCCACGCTCTGCGCTGCGGCCCCCAACGCCCGCGCCACGCCGATGAAGTCTGGGGTATGGATATCCACCCCGACCGGCTCGATCGCCCGGTTGAGCATGTACTTCTTGATCTCTTCGTAGCCCTGGTTATTCCACAGCAGCACGATCAACGGCACCTGCGCCTCCACGGCACTGGCCAACTCCGGCAGCGTGAATTGCAGGCCGCCATCGCCAATCAGGCACACCACTGGCGCCCGCTCAGCAGCGTGCTCGGCACTGCCCAACCAGGCACCCATGGCCGCCGGCAAGGCATAGCCCAGGGTGCCGTAGCCCGTCGAGGCGTTGAACCAGCGGCGCGGCTGGTCCATGTCCAAGGTCAGGTTGCCGGTGTAGACCGGCTGGGTAGAATCGCCCACCAGCACAACACCGGGCAGGCGCTGCACGATGGCCGTCAACAAGCGTGTCTGGCTCAGGGTCGGCTGGTCCCAGCCGGTTGCCAAGGCTTCCCGCAGCCTGGTCACGCGAGCCCGCCCCCAGTTGCGGTCGTGTACCCCCTGCGGCTGCGCCTGCAAGGCCGCCAGCAGCGCTTCGGTAGCCAGTTCGGCATCGGCCACCAGTGCCAGTTCCGGCAGGTAGTTGCGCACGGTCTGGTCCGGGTCGATGTCGATGCGCAGCAGGCTCCCCGGGATGTCGAAACCGCCTTTGAAGGTCACGTCATAATCGGTTTCGGCCAGTTCGGTACCGATCGCCAGCACCACGTCGGCCTCGGCCACCAGCGCCCGCGTAGCCGGTAGCGACTGGGTCGAGCCAATCTGCAGCGGGTGGCTGGATGGCAGCAAGCCCTTGGCATTGATGGTCAGGGCTACCGGTGCCTGCAGGTGCTCGGCCAGGCGGGCCAGCGCAGCACCTGCTGCCAAGGCACCCCCACCGGCGAGGATCAATGGCCGCCGCGCGCTGGCCAGGCGTTCAGCCATCTGCGCCACGGCCAGCGGTGCAGCCCCTGCACGGTTACCCCGTACCGGGCGGCCCGGCAACAGTTGGTCGGCGGGCTGAACCAGCACATCCAGCGGGATCTCGATATGCACTGGGCGCGGCCGGGCGCTGTCGAATACCGCGAAGGCCCGCGCCAATACCTGTGGCAGGTCGGCTGCATTCATCAGGGTGTGCGAAAACGCCGCGACACCCGCCACCAGCGCCGCCTGGTCAGGCAACTCGTGCAGCTTGCCACGGCCACCGCCCAACTGGTCACGCGACTGCACGCTGGAGATCACCAGCATCGGAATCGAATCGGCATAGGCCTGGCCCATGGCGGTGGCGATGTTGGTCATGCCCGGGCCGGTAATGATGAAGCACACCCCAGGCTTGCCGCGGGTGCGCGCATAGCCGTCAGCCATGAACCCGGCGCCCTGCTCGTGGCGCGGGGTGATATGGCGAATGGACGAGCCCGCCAGGCCTCGGTACAGCTCCACCGTATGCACGCCGGGGATGCCGAAGACATGGTCCACGCCATAGCCTTCAAGGAGTTTGACCAGCACTTCGCCGCAGGTTGCCATCGGGGTTCACCATCGATCTTGTTGGGTTATGCGCTTATTGGACCCAAGCCACGGCTATCGCCACAATGCAAAAAAACACATACTAGCCATGTCCTGAAGTCATGGCTTATTGCGATGAAACGCCTCCCGCCCTTACCCGCCTTGCATACCTTCCTGATCACCGCCCAGTGCTGCAATTTCACCCGCGCCGGGCAGCAGTTGCACATCACCCAGGGCGCCGTCAGCCGGCAGATCGCCGCCCTTGAGCAGCACTTGGGTTATGCCCTGTTCCAGCGCCAGGCCCGCGGTTTGAGCCTGACCCGTGAAGGCCAGGACTGGCTGCCACGGGTGCAACAGGTGTTTTCGCTGATCGAACAAGGGCTGCGTGAGGTGGGAGAGCACAGCACGACCCTGCAGTTGAAGGCCCCCACGTGCGTGATGCGCTGGCTGCTGCCGCGCCTGATGGAGTGGCAGGCACTGCGCCCGGATGTACCGGTGGAACTGACCACGACCGTTCAGCATGGCGTGGATTTGCGCCGCGAGGGCTTTGATGCCGCGGTGGTCTATGGCGAGGCACCGAGCCACGGGCTGCAGGTGCGCAAGCTGTTCGATGAGCAACTGACGCCGGTGTGCGCACCGTCTTTGCGTGAGGGGCCGCTGCCCTTGCAGCAGGTTGAAGACCTGGCGCGGCACATGTTGCTGCACCCCTCGCGGGATGAGCATGATTGGCGATTATGGCTGCAGGCGGCTGGGGTAACGCTGGCTGCGCAGGGGCCGAAGCAGCACTTCGAAACGCTGGACATGGCCATGGCCATGGCGTCGCAGGGGACAGGCGTGGCTATCGGTGATTGGTCGCTGATTGGCGATGACTTGCGCGGCGGGCGGCTTTGCATGCCGTTTGCGCTGAAGGTGCAGACCGGTAAAGGCTACTACCTGGTTAGCCAGGCCAGGAACCTGCCGGCGGGGTTGCTGGAGTTGCTGGACTGGCTGGAGGGCCAGGCCAGCTTGTGAAGGCCTGTTCGCGGGCTCGCCCGCTCCCACAGGTGACGCACAGGATTTGAAACCTGTGCACTACCAGTGGGAGCGGGCGAGCCCGCGAAGCAGGCGACTCAATACCCGACCGTGAACCGCTGCCGCGAATGCTGCGGTTTCTCCAGCTCATCCAGCATCGCAATCGCATAGTCGGCAAAGGTGATCCAGCTCTTGCCATCCGCACCGATCAGCAGATGGTCCTTGCCCAGCGTGTAGTGCCCGCTGCGCTCGCCTTCAACAAACTCCGCCGAGGGTGAGAGGAAGGTCCAATCCAGGTCCTGCTCGCCCTGCAACGCCTCCAGAAAACGCACACCGCCCGTGGCCTCGGCCTTGTAGGCCTCCGGGAAATCAGGGCTGTCGATCACCCGCTGCCCCGACGGCAGCAACAGGCTGGCGGCGCCGCCATCCACCAGCAGGCGCTTGACCCCGGCACGCTTGACCGGCTCGATGATCGCCTGCGGCTCGATGGTGGAGAAGTGCGCTGCACTCAGTACTGCGTCCACACCTGTCACCGCTGCTTCCAGGGCTGTGCCGTCCTTGACATCCAGCGCCTTGATGGTCACCCCGTCACGCCCCTGCAGCTGCGACGGGTCGCGGGCAATCGCCACCACGTTATGGCCACGGCGCAGGGCCTCTTCCAGCAACTGGCTGCCAGCACGACCGGTGGCGCCGATGATTGCAATCTTGCTCATGTCATACGCTCCATCAATTGAACGGGATTACCACTTCATTTCGCCCTTGGCGACCTTGGCCCCCAGCTCCAGCGAGCTTTCATCGGCCAGGCCCGGGTAACGCTGCTTCATCGCCTTGATCAGCGCGCCGGCATCTTTCGCCTTGGCGGCCTCGCTGTCGAAATCGCGAATGTAGTTGGCCGTGAAACGCACGGCCTCCAACGAACGGCTGCTATCGCCCAGGTAGTGGCCCGGGACGACCGTGCGCGGCGCCAGCGCTTCGATGCGCGCCAGGGTGCTCAGCCAGTCGGCGTGGGACTTGGGCGTTTGCGTATCCGCCATCCACACATGAATGTGTTCGGCTACCACGACACCGCCGACCACGGCCTTGATCGAAGGGATCCAGACGAAACTGCGGTCAGGCTGGGGGCCGTCCAGGCCGACCACTTCCAGGGCTTGCCCCTCCAGGGTCAGGCGGTCGCCTTCGAGCACCTGAGGCAGCACCAGCCGCGCCGGTTTGTCGGCGCCCATCTGCGGCCCCCAGTAGGCCAGCTTGGCCTCCATGGTCTGGCGGATGTGCGCAACGGTGGCAGCCGAAGCCAGCACCTTGGCGTCGGGGAACGCCTGGGTAAGGGTATCCAGGCCAAAGTAGTAATCCGGGTCACCGTGGCTGATGTAGATGCTGGTCAGGTGCTTGCCACCCGCCCGCAGGCGTTGCACCAGTTGCTCGGCCTGGGCCTTGCCGAACTGGGCATCGACCAGCACCGCATCGTGCTCGCCACTGACGATTACCGAGCTCACCGGGAAAATAGCGTCGTGGCCGGGATTGTAGACTTCCAGGTGCAAAGGCTCGGCGGCCATGGCCGGACCAGCGAGGGTGACGCAGGCCAGCAAAAGGCCACGCAGTGGGGTGAACAGGGACATTGGGTAAGCCTTCCGCTAGATCGATGACCCACAGCTTAGTTGCCCGATCCGTAACAAAAAATGCGATGCTTGGACATAGTTTGTTTCTGAAAGCGAGCAAGTCATGGACCGTCTGAACGCCATGCGCGTCTTTGTCACCGTTGTCGACCTGGGCAGCCAGTCAGCGGCGGCGGATCACCTGCAACTGTCACGTCCGGTCGTGTCGCGTTACCTGGCCGAGCTGGAAGACTGGGTAGGGGCACGCCTGATGCAACGCACCACACGCAAGCTCAGCCTGACGGCCGCCGGCCAGGAAACCCTGCCCCGTTGCCGGCAATTGCTGGACCTGGCAGGTGACCTGCAGGCCGCAGTACAACAACCGGACGATGCCCCCAAGGGGGCATTGCGCATCAGCGTCAGCACCTCGTTCGGCCAGGCCCAACTGGTGGATGCCATCGCGGCTTATGTGCAGCGTTATCCCGGTGTGAAGGTTGAACTGCAGATGCTCGACCGCACCGTCAACCTGGTGGACGAGCGCATCGACCTGGCCATCCGCACCAGCAACGACCTGGACCCCAACCTGATTGCCAGGCGGCTGAGCGTGTGCCGGTCGGTGGTCTGTGCGGCACCCGCCTATCTGCACGAGCATGGCACCCCGCAACAGGTCGAGGAACTGAGCCGGCACAACTGCCTGACCCATGCCTACTTCGGCCATAGCCTGTGGCACTTCGACGTGGCCGGCCAGCAGGTGAGCGTGCCGGTGGCCGGCAACATCAGCGCCAATGAGGCAATGACCTTGCAGAAGGCGGCACTGGCTGGGGCCGGCATCGCCATGTTGCCGACCTACCAGGCCGCCGACGCCCTGCGCAAAGGTGAACTGGTGCGGCTGCTGGCACACGCCAGGCCGCGCGAGCTGAACCTGAATGCGGTGTACACCTCGCGCAAGCACATGCCGGCCACCTTGCGCAGCATGCTGGATTTTCTGGTGGAGCGGTTCAAGGACGACCCAGAGTGGGACCGCGATCTGTCATGGGCATGATGGCATCGCCGGCCAGCCTGCATGGACTATGCTCCTTGGTATCACCTATCGCTGTACCAGGAGGTGAACACCATGGGCATCAAATCAAGAAGAGTCGCCCTTGTCATGGCCCTGAGCGCAGTAGCAGCACTGTACGGCTCGGCCTGCTGGCGCGCCGAACTGCTACGCAGCCAGCCCAGCGCCGCCGCCAGGTGCGAGCAGGCACACTGCGTGCCTCACACTGCCACCTTGAGCGCCGTCCGTTGAGTTGACGGCGCCCTGCCGGTCACTCCTCGACGCTCATGTACTCCTTGGCCCAGCGGATGTAGTCCTCGGGCTGGGTGTAGGTGTGCGAGAGTTCGGTAGCACTGAGGTTGTCCGACTTGTTCTGCTTGCCGCGCTGCAGCCGCAAGCAGTCGTAGGTGGCTTTGATTGCAGCAAAGTACGCCGCGTGGCCATCGACGGCAATGCGCACGCCCAGGCGCGCCAGGCGCTCGTCGTCATGCAGGTTCGGGTTGCCATAGGTGACCAGCATCAGCGGCACGGTCAGGTGCTCGGCGATCTTTTCGAGCTGCTCGAAGTCCTTTACGCCCACCATGCAGATGCCATCGGCACCGGCCTTCTGGTAGCTCTGGGTACGCACGATGATTTCTTCGGTGGTGAGCACGCCAGCATTGGTACGGGCGATGATCGACAACGACGAATCGACCCGGGCCTCCAATGCCGCCCGGATCTTGCCAACGCCCTCATCAACCGGGATCAGGTCGGTGGACTTGCGCCCGAACTGGGCTGGCAGCAGGGTGTCCTCGATGGTCAGGGCAGCCACCCCGGCGCGCTCCAGCTCGATCACCGTGCGCATCACGTTCAGTGCGTTGCCATAGCCATGGTCGGCGTCGGCCAGCACCGGCAACTGCGCCACGCGGCCAATCCGGGTGGCCTGCTCGACGAACTCACTGAGGGTGATCAACGCAAAGTCCGGCGCAGCCAGCACCTGCAACGAGGCGACCGAGCCGCCGAGGATACCGACCTCGAACCCCAGGTCAGCCGCAATGCGTGCCGACATCGGATCGAACACCGAGGCGGTGTGGTAACAGGAACCTGAAGCGAGCAGCTCGCGGAAGGCAAAACGCAGATCTTGATGGGAAGCCTTGGGCATGATCACTCCGCAATTATGTGCAAATTTTGAACGGTAACTACCGACCCCTGCAATCGGGTCTACCTGACCTGTTCCAACCGTCGCCATGTGGGCGGTCATGCTCGGCATGCAGGCAGAGGAATAAAAGGTGTGGGAGACAGGGGCCCGTGAAACCTCCGGCATAATGTTGCACCAAGCTGGTGCAACCCGCGGCATTCGGCCCCTGTGGCATACCAACGATATCACGCGGCCATGCTGCACTGGATGAATACGCCAATGCCGATTCGGCATAGGGGATGCAGTTAGTACATAGGAAGCTACCTAACTCGGGTTACAATTCGAGGGCCTGTTCGCGGGCACGCCCGCTCCCACAGATACGGCTCATGCTCGAGCCTGATCTTTACCTGTGGGCGCGGCCATGCCCGCGAAGATGCCAAAACCGATAACCAAGGTACCCCCGTGACCGCCGCCCTGCCCCCCACCACCCTGCGCAACGTGCTCACCGCCCTGATGCTGGCGATCTTTCTCGGCGCCCTGGACCAGACCATTGTCGCCGTCTCGCTGCCAGCCATCTCGGCCCAGTTCAACGACGTCGGCCTGCTGGCCTGGGTCATTTCCGGCTACATGGTCGCCATGACCATTGCCGTGCCCATCTACGGCAAACTGGGCGACCTGTATGGCCGACGGCGCATGATCCTGACCGGCATCAGCCTGTTCACCCTGGCCTCGATCGCCTGCGCGCTGGCCCAGGACATGCAGCAACTGGTGCTGGCCCGGGTACTGCAAGGTATCGGCGCAGGTGGCATGGTCTCGGTCAGCCAGGCGATCATCGGTGACTTCGTGCCGCCCCGCGAGCGTGGCCGTTATCAGGGCTACTTCAGCAGCATGTATGCCGTGGCCAGTGTCGCCGGGCCCGTGCTGGGCGGTTGGTTGACCGAATACCTGTCATGGCGCGGCGTGTTCTGGATCAACCTGCCGCTGGGGCTGCTGGCCTTGTGGTCGATTCAGCGAGCCTTGGCGGGCATGCCGGTACAACGCCGCCAGGCCCAGGTCGACTACCTTGGCGCTGTACTGTTGATTCTCGGCCTGGGCAGCCTGCTGCTGGGCATCACCCTGGTCGGCCAGGGCCATGGCTGGGGCCACCCGGCCGTGCTGGCATTGTTCGCCTGCGCCGTGCTGGGCCTGGGCTTGTTCATTGCCCACGAAAGCCGCTGCGCGGAACCGTTGCTGCCACTTGGCCTGTTCGGCAATCGGGTAGCCGTGCTGTGTTGGGGGGTGATCTTCTTCGCCAGCTTCCAGTCCATTTCCCTGACCATGCTCATGCCCTTGCGCTACCAAGGCATCACCGGTGCAGGGGCCGACAGCGCCGCCCTGCATCTACTCCCGCTGGTGATGGGGCTGCCCATGGGGGCGTTCACCGGTGGGCGCATGACCAGCCTCACCGGGCGCTACAAACCGCAGATCCTTGCCGGCGCAATATTGATGCCGCTGGCCATCGTCGGCATGGCCTTCACCTCGCCGCAGTCGGCGTTGCCCAGCGCACTGTTCATGCTGTTGACCGGGATAGCCTGTGGCCTGCAGTTCCCGACCTCGCTGGTAGCCACGCAAAGCGCGGTGGCCAGCCAGGACATCGGCGTCGCCACCAGCACCACCAACCTGTTCCGCTCGCTGGGCGGGGCCATGGGCGTGGCATGCATGTCCAGCCTGTTGCTGGCACTGCTGCACCAGGGCGGTTTCGAATTGCTCGGTAACCCGTTGCTGGGGAGCTTGAAGGCAGGCGAGGTGGACGTGGCCACCCAAGGGCGGTTGCTGCAGACATTCCGCCAGCTGTTGCTGGGCAGCGCGGTGGTCGCGGTGCTAGGGCTGATCGCGGCGGTGGCGTTACCGGACCGGCAACTGCGCGGCCGTTGAGCACCTGGCCATGGTGCAGGCACGGTGCCTGGCTGAGGGAACGCAATGCATTAATCGTCCCTTAATACAAAGCGGAAACACTCCCTCACAATCCTTAACAAAGAGTCATTTGCGCAGCGCCGGGCTCAAGCGCAGCATATCCAGCCCGGTGTCGACCCATTTGTCGACATCCGCCAACAGGTCAATGCTGTCCGGCAACAACAGCCAGCGCCCGATCAGGCCATCGACATAGGCAAACAGGGCCACCGCCGCGCGCTCGACATCCAGCTCGCCCGGCAACTGGCCCCGGCGCACGGCATTGGCCAGGGCCAGGGTAATGCCCCTGTGGCAATCCAGCACTGCGGCCTGGCGCTGCTGGCGAATCTCACACATGTCATCGGTGAACTCGCACTTGTGATGCAGGATCTCATTGATACGCCGGGTTCGGGCATCGAGCACCAGCTCGTTGAACACTTGCAACAGCAGCTTGCGCATGCAGCCCAGCGGGTCGACTTCGTCCTCGCTTTCGCTCGCGCGCGCCAAATGGTCATGGGTTTCATGCAGGCTGTCGAGCAACGCCTGCACCAGTTCGGCCTTGTTGTTGAAGTGCCAGTAGATCGCCCCGCGGGTCACCCCCGCCAACTCGGCGATGTCGGCCAGCGTGGTTCGCGCAACCCCGCGCTTGTAGAAGGCCTTTTCCGCTGCCTCGATGATCTGGGCGCGGGTTTCCTGGGCTTCCTCTTTGGTTCGACGGACCATGGCAGTACAACCTCATCGGGCCCGAACGCGCGCTGCGCACGGGGGGACATTTCGCGGGCACCTCTGCAGGGCGCCTCGCGGCGGGGCTAATCACGGGCTGTGGCGGTACCTGGGTACAACCAAGCGGTATTTACAAACAACCATGAATGTAAGTATATTCCTTAGCAAGCTATTTATCTACCGGATAGCAAATTTCTCCAGATCTCGACTCTTCCATTATTCTTGAGCGTCTACCTGCTCCTGCGACCCGAGGATCCTCATGCAATTCAAGCCAGCCGTTACCGCTCTGGTTTCCGCCGTCGCCCTGGCAACACTGCTCAGTGGCTGTAAGAAAGAAGAAGCAGCGCCAGCGGCGCAGGCTCCTCAGGTCGGCGTCGTAACCATCCAGCCACAACCTTTCACCCTGACCTCGGAATTGCCGGGGCGCACCAGTGCCTACCGCATTGCCGAAGTGCGCCCGCAGGTCAATGGCATCATTCTCAAGCGCCTGTTCAAGGAAGGCAGCGACGTCAAGGAAGGCCAGCAGCTCTACCAGATCGACCCTGCCGTGTACGAGGCAGCGCTAGGTAACGCCCAGGCCAACCTGCAAGCTACCCGCTCGCTGGCCGAGCGTTACAAGCAACTGATCGACGAGCAGGCCGTGTCGAAGCAGGAATACGACGACGCCAATGCCAAACGGTTGCAGGCAGAAGCATCGCTGAAAAGTGCACAGATCGACCTGCGCTACACCAAGGTGCTGGCCCCGATCAGCGGGCGTATCGGCCGCTCAGCGGTCACCGAAGGTGCGCTGGTGAACAACGGCCAGACCAACGCCATGGCCACCATCCAGCAACTCGACCCGATCTACGTCGACGTTACCCAGTCCACTGCCGAGCTGCTCAAGCTGCGCCGCGACCTGGAAAGCGGCCAGTTGCAGAAGGCTGGCGACAACGCCGCCTCGGTACAGCTGGTGCTCGAAGACGGCAGCCTGTTCAAGCAGGAAGGCCGCTTGGAGTTCTCGGAAGTTGCAGTCGACGAGACCACCGGCTCGGTGACCCTGCGTGCGCTGTTCCCCAACCCAGACCACACCCTGCTGCCCGGTATGTTCGTGCATGCGCGGTTGAAGGCTGGGGTCAACGCCAACGCCATTCTGGCCCCGCAACAGGGCGTTACCCGCGACCTGAAAGGTGCGCCAACCGCGCTGGTGGTGAACAAGGACAACAAGGTCGAACTGCGTCAGCTCAAGGCCAACCGAACCCTGGGCAGCGACTGGCTGATCGAAGAAGGCCTCAACCCGGGTGACCGCCTGATCACCGAAGGCCTGCAGTACGTGCGCCCTGGCGTCGAGGTCAAGGTCAGCGAAGCCACCAACGTCAAGAAGCCGGGCAGCCCTGATCAGGCCAACGCGGCGAAAGCAGACGCCAAAGCGGAGTAAACCATGTCGAAGTTCTTTATCGATCGCCCGATCTTCGCCTGGGTGATCGCCTTGGTGATCATGCTGGTCGGGGCCTTGTCGATCCTGAAGCTGCCGATCAACCAGTACCCCAGCATCGCGCCGCCGGCCATCGCCATCGCCGTGACCTACCCGGGCGCTTCGGCGCAGACCGTGCAGGACACCGTGGTCCAGGTGATCGAGCAGCAGCTCAACGGTATCGACAACCTGCGTTATGTGTCGTCGGAAAGCAACTCCGACGGCAGCATGACCATTACCGCCACCTTCGAGCAAGGCACCAACCCCGACACCGCGCAGGTGCAGGTGCAGAACAAGCTGAACCTGGCCACCCCGCTGCTGCCGCAGGAAGTGCAGCAGCAAGGTATCCGTGTTACCAAAGCAGTGAAGAACTTCCTGATGGTGATCGGCCTGGTGTCCGAAGACGGCAGCATGACCAAGGACGACCTGGCCAACTACATCGTCTCCAACATGCAGGACCCGATCTCGCGTACTGCCGGTGTGGGCGACTTCCAGGTGTTCGGTGCACAGTACGCCATGCGCATCTGGCTCGACCCGGCCAAGCTGAACAAGTTTCAGCTGACCCCGGTCGACGTCAAGAATGCCGTGGCTGCGCAGAACGTGCAGGTGTCCTCCGGCCAGCTTGGCGGCCTGCCGGCCATGCCGGGTACCCAGCTGAACGCGACCATCATCGGCAAGACCCGCCTGCAGACCGCCGAGCAGTTCGAGAAGATCCTGCTCAAGGTCAACAACGACGGTTCCCAGGTGCGCCTGGGGGATGTCGCCGAGGTTGGCCTGGGCGGTGAAAACTATGCCATCAGCGCCCAGTTCAACGGCAAGCCGGCCTCCGGTCTGGCCGTGAAACTGGCAACCGGGGCCAACGCCCTGGACACGGCCAAGGCGCTGCGCCAGACCATCAGCGACCTGGAACCCTTCTTCCCGCCTGGGGTGAAAGCGGTATTCCCGTATGACACCACGCCGGTGGTCACCGAGTCGATCAGTGGCGTAATCCATACGCTGATCGAAGCCGTGGTGCTGGTGTTCCTGGTGATGTACCTGTTCCTGCAGAACTTCCGCGCCACCATCATCACCACCATGACCGTGCCGGTGGTGTTGCTGGGTACCTTCGGCATCCTTGCCGCTGCGGGTTTCAGCATCAACACCCTGACCATGTTCGCCATGGTGCTGGCCATCGGTTTGCTGGTGGACGACGCCATCGTCGTGGTGGAGAACGTCGAGCGGGTCATGTCCGAAGACGGCCTGCCGCCCAAGGAGGCGACCAAGCGCTCCATGGAGCAGATCCAGGGGGCCCTGGTGGGTATCGCCCTGGTGCTGTCGGCGGTTCTGCTGCCCATGGCGTTCTTCAGTGGCTCCACCGGCGTAATCTACCGGCAGTTCTCCATCACCATCGTTTCGGCCATGGGGCTGTCGGTGCTGGTGGCGCTGATCTTCACCCCTGCCCTGTGCGCGACCATGCTCAAGCCGCTGAAAAAGGGCGAGCACCACACCGCCAAAGGTGGCTTCTTCGGCTGGTTCAACCGCAACTTCGACCGCAGCGTCAACGGCTACGAGCGCAGCGTGGGCGCCATCCTGCGCAACAAGGTGCCGTTCCTGCTGGCCTATGCACTGATCGTGGTTGGCATGATCTGGCTGTTCGCCCGCATCCCTACCGCGTTCCTGCCCGAGGAAGACCAGGGCGTGCTGTTCGCCCAGGTGCAGACCCCGGCTGGCTCCAGTGCCGAGCGCACCCAGGTGGTGGTCGACCAGATGCGTGAATACCTGCTCAAGGATGAAGCCGACACCGTGTCGTCGGTATTCACCGTCAACGGCTTCAACTTCGCCGGCCGTGGGCAAAGCTCGGGCATGGCATTCATCATGCTCAAGCCATGGGGTGAACGGTCCCAGGAAAACAGCGTGTTCGCCTTGGCCCAACGCGCCCAGCAGCACTTCTTCACCTTCCGCGATGCCATGGTGTTCGCGTTTGCCCCACCGGCGGTGCTGGAACTGGGTAACGCCACCGGTTTCGACGTGTTCCTGCAGGACCGCGGCGGTGTCGGCCATGCCAAGCTGATGGAAGCGCGCAACGAGTTCCTGGCCAAGGCGTCGCAGAGCAAAGTGCTCAGTGGCGTACGCCCGAACGGCCTGAACGACGAGCCGCAGTACCAGCTGACCATCGATGACGAGCGTGCCAGCGCCCTGGGCGTGACCATTGCCGACATCAACAACACCCTGTCCATCGCCTTGGGTGCTAGCTACGTCAACGACTTCATCGACCGTGGCCGGGTCAAGAAGGTGTACATCCAGGGCGAAGCCAACGCGCGGATGAGCCCTGAAGACCTGCAGAAGTGGTACGTGCGCAATGGCGCTGGCGAGATGGTGCCGTTCTCCTCCTTCGCCAAGGGTGAGTGGAGCTACGGTTCGCCCAAGCTGTCGCGTTACAACGGTGTGGAGGCCATGGAGATTCTCGGTGCCCCGGCGCCTGGCTACAGCACCGGTGAAGCCATGGCCGAGGTCGAGCGCATTGCCGGCGAACTGCCTAGCGGTGTGGGCTTCTCCTGGACCGGCATGTCCTACGAGGAAAAACTCTCCGGCTCGCAGATGCCGGCACTGTTCGCCCTCTCGGTACTGTTCGTGTTCCTGTGCCTGGCAGCGCTGTATGAAAGCTGGTCGATTCCGATCGCCGTGGTGCTGGTGGTACCGCTGGGTATCATAGGTGCACTGATCGCCACCAGCCTGCGCGGCCTGTCCAACGACGTGTACTTCCTGGTCGGCCTATTGACCACCATCGGCCTGGCGGCGAAAAACGCCATTCTGATCGTCGAGTTCGCCAAGGAACTGCACGAGCAGGGTCGCAGCCTGTACGACGCCGCGATCGAAGCCTGCCGCATGCGTCTGCGCCCGATCATCATGACCTCGCTGGCATTCATCCTTGGCGTGGTACCGTTGACCATCGCCAGCGGCGCGGGCGCCGGCAGCCAGCACGCCATCGGCACCGGCGTGATCGGCGGCATGATCAGCGCGACCGTGCTGGCAATCTTCTGGGTACCGCTATTCTTCGTCGCAGTGTCGTCGCTGTTCGGCAGCAAAAAGCCGGAAAAAGACGCCACCCCTGAAACTCCACGTTATGAGGCTGGGCAATGACCAAGTCTTTGTTGTCCCTGGCGGTAACCGCTTTCATTCTGGGCGGCTGCTCGCTGATCCCTGACTACCAGACCCCGGAATCGCCGGTGGCTGCGCAGTGGCCGCAAGGCCCTGCATATTCCCCCACGCAGTCGGCAGACGTCGCCGCTGCCGAACAGGGCTGGCGCCAGTTCTTCCGTGACCCGGCACTGCAGCAGCTGATCCAGACTTCGCTGGTCAACAACCGCGACCTGCGTGTTGCCGCACTGAACCTCGACGCGTACCGCGCGCAGTATCGCATTCAGCGGGCCGACCTGTTCCCGGCGGTTTCCGCCAACGCCAGCGGTAGCCGCCAGCGGGTACCGGCGAACATGTCGCAAACCGGTGAGTCCAGCATCACCAGCCAATACTCGGCCACGCTGGGTGTCAGCGCCTATGAACTGGACCTGTTCGGCCGGGTCCGCAGCCTGACCGAGCAAGCCCTGGAAACCTACCTGTCCAGCGAACAGGCACGGCGGTCCACGCAAATTGCCCTGGTGGCCAGCGTGGCCAACGCCTACTACACCTGGCAGGCCGACCAGGCGCTGTTCAAGCTGACTGAAGAAACGCTGAAGACCTACGAGGAAAGCTACAACCTCACCCGTCGCAGCAATGAAGTGGGCGTGGCCTCGGCACTGGACTTGAGCCAGGCACGCACCGCCGTGGAAGGGGCCCGGGTCAAGTATTCGCAGTACCAGCGCCTGGTCGCCCAGGACGTCAACAGCCTGACCGTGCTGCTGGGCACCGGCATTCCTGCCAACCTGCCCAAGCCGCTGGAGCTCGACGCCGATCAACTGGCGGAAGTACCGGCCGGCTTGCCGTCCGACATCCTCCAGCGCCGCCCGGACATCCAGGAAGCCGAACACCTGCTCAAGGCCGCCAATGCCAATATCGGCGCCGCCCGCGCAGCGTTCTTCCCAAGCATCAGCCTGACGGCCAACGCCGGCAGCCTGAGCCCCGACATGGGCCACCTGTTCTCGGGCGGCCAGGGCACCTGGCTGTTCCAGCCGCAGATCAACCTGCCGATCTTCAACGCCGGCAGCCTGAAGGCCAGCCTGGACTACTCGAAAATCCAGAAGGACATCAACGTCGCCAAGTACGAAAAGACCATCCAGACGGCCTTCCAGGAAGTCTCCGATGGCCTGGCAGCGCGCAAGACCTTCGAAGAGCAATTGCAGGCGCAACGCGACCTGGTGCAAGCCAACCAGGACTACTATCGCCTGGCCGAGCGCCGCTACCGTATCGGTATCGACAGCAACCTGACCTTCCTCGACGCCCAGCGCAACCTGTTCAGTGCCCAGCAGGCACTGATCGGCGACCGCCTGTCGCAGCTGACCAGCGAGGTCAACCTGTACAAGGCGCTGGGCGGTGGCTGGTACGAGCGCACTGGCCAAGCCAACCAGCAAGCCGCGGTGGATACGCCCAAAGGCTGACCTGGCTCGGTACAGCACAAGGCCCACCCTGGCGGTGGGCCTTTTTCATGGCTGCTGCAAAATGTGTCAGTAATTAACCAACTGGAACATTCCGTTCGATTATCGCCCCCTTCCGTTTGCGACGAATTGCCTCACCCCCGCCTCACGCCGCACCATCCCCCCACGCAACGCCCCATAAAAACAAGAGATCCACGACAGATGAGCACTTCGCAAACCGCACGCCAGCTGCTGCCCGGCCTGTTGGCCATGTCCTGCGCCCTCCCCGTCTTCGCTGCCGACCAAGGCGGTTTCCTGGAAGACGCCAAGGCCACCCTCAACCTGCGCAACTTCTACATCAACCGTAACTTCGTTGACCCGGCCAACCCACAGGGCAAGGCCGAAGAATGGACGCAGAGCTTCATTCTGGATGCCCGCTCCGGCTTCACCCAAGGCACCATCGGTTTCGGCGTGGACGTGCTGGGCCTGTATTCGGTCAAGCTCGACGGTGGCAAAGGCACCACCAACACCCACCTGCTACCCGTGCACGACGATGGCCGCCCAGCCGATGATTTCGGCCGCCTGGGTGTGGCGTTGAAGGCCAAGCTTTCCGAAACCGAACTGAAGGTCGGGGAATGGATGCCGGTGCTGCCGATCCTGCGTTCGGACGACGGCCGT
Organism: Pseudomonas sp. NBRC 111127; assembly: GCF_001320345.1. Lineage (NCBI taxonomy): Bacteria > Pseudomonadati > Pseudomonadota > Gammaproteobacteria > Pseudomonadales > Pseudomonadaceae > Pseudomonas > Pseudomonas sp. NBRC 111127. The sequence goes on from NZ_BCBD01000029.1 coordinate 44,140, forward strand.
TCGCTGCCGCAAACCTTCCGCGGTGGCCAGCTGACCTCCAGGGAAATCGCCGGCCTGACCCTGTACGCCGGCCAGTTCCGCGGCAACAGCCCGCGCAACGATGCCAGCATGGAGGACATGTCGATGAACGGCAAAGGCGCGTTCACCTCCGACCGGTTCAACTTCGGTGGCGGCGAATACACCTTCAACGACAAACGCACCATGATTGGCCTGTGGGATGCCCAGCTCAAGGACATCTACCACCAACAATACCTGAACCTGACCCACAGCCAGCCGCTGGGCGACTGGACCTTGGGCGCAAACCTGGGCTACTTCATCGGCAAGGAAGACGGCGCCGAGCGCGCCGGTAAACTGGACAACCGTACCGCCTCGGCACTGCTCTCGGCGCGCTACCAGGGCCATACGTTCTACGTGGGCCTGCAAAAGGTCAGCGGCGACGATGCCTGGATGCGGGTCAATGGCACCAGCGGCGGGACCCTGGCCAACGACAGCTACAACTCCAGCTTCGACAATGCCAAGGAACGCTCCTGGCAGGTGCGCCATGACTTCAACTTCGCCACCGTTGGCGTTCCCGGCCTGACCCTGATGAACCGCTATATCAAGGGTGAGAACGTGACCGTCGGCAACGTTGATGATGGCAAGGAATGGGCCCGGGAGACCGAATTGGCGTACGTGATCCAATCGGGCAGTTTCAAGGACCT